>JANQIV010000112.1 GCA_028282005.1 Melioribacteraceae bacterium
ATAATCATCCGAGTGATAGAGATAATTTAACTTTGTTATTCAAACTCTTCAGAGAAAAACTTGATGAGATCGATTCAAAACTTTTGTTAACTGCTGCTGTTCCTGCCGGTAAAAAACATGCTGTTAATTTCAATATTGAAGAAGACCAAAAATATCTTGATTGGTATTGTTTAATGACGTATGACTTTTATGGCGGGTGGGATAAGGAAACCGGGCATCTTACAAATTTATATGATGCTTTGGAAGAGCCAAAACCGAGAAGCAAAAAATTATCGATGGATAGAACTGTCAAACTATTCAGAGATGAATTTAATGTTAGTCCTGATAAACTCATTCCCGGTGTAGCTTTTTATGGCAGAGCTTGGTCTGGTGTACAACCTGGAAATAATAATGGTTTGTTTGTTCCCGGCAACAATAATAGTGATGAAATAAGAAAATATATGTTGCGTAATTATTCCTATGTTGACACTCTTTTAGAAAAAGGTTTCAAGTTCTATTGGGATAGAAATGCTCAAGTTTCTTGGCTTTATAATGAAGATAAAGGAATACTTTGGACACTTGATGAAGAAAAATCAATTGCGCTAAAAGGGAGATACATTGATGCATATGGATTAAAAGGAACAATGTTTTGGGAGCTTTCCGGAGACGATGCTGTGGGAACACTAATTAATTCTGTTCACACAATGAATCCAAGAGACGTAAATATTGAATCTGAAAATAAAGAAAAATTGATAACTGATATCAAAATTCTTAGTCCACTTGCAGAAGATAAAATTTCTGCAGGCAAAGATTTACTTATCATTACTGACGCACCGGAAGATAAAGTAGCTAAAGTTGAATTTTTTATTGATGGTAATTCAATCGGCTATAATACGATGCCTCCATTTGATTGGGTTTGGTTCAATACAAAAGAAGGGGAACACGAAGTAATCGTAAAAGCCCTTGACAAAAATGGGAATGAAATCATTTCCGATCCTTTGATGGTAAGCGTAAGAAAACCTAGTAACTACGTAAAGGTATGGCAATATGGTGAGCAATACTGCGAAGGTGACATTGTTTATTATGAAAGTAAATTTTATAAATGCAAAAGTGAAGCTGTAAATTACTTGCAAATTATTAGGCCATCCAATTCAGAATATTGGAGAGAAGTAACTATCAGTGATCATAAATTTGAAAAATAATTTTTTGCTTTTTGCAATAATGGAGATTTAATATGCGTTACGGTTATTTTGATGATGATAAAAGAGAATATGTAATCGAAAGACCTGATGTTCCGGTATCATGGACAAACTATCTTGGCGTAAAAGATTTATGTACGGTAATCTCCCATAACGCCGGCGGTTATTCATTTTACAAATCCACTGAACATCAGCGTGTAACTAGATTTAGGCCAAACGCGATACCAATGGACAGGCCCGGGCATTATGTTTATTTAAGAGATGAAGAAACCGGAGAATACTGGACAATTTCATGGCAACCTGTTGGTAAAGATTTTACTAAAGCCAAGTACACTTGCCGTCATGGTTTATCCTATTCAAAATTCCAGTGTGATTATAATGATATTGAAGCTGAACAGCTTTTATTTATTCCCCTTGAAGATGATGTTGAACTTTGGGATGTAAAAATTAAAAATAAAGACGGACGCCCAAGAAAATTAAGTGTGTTCTCTTACGTTGAGTTTTCATTCCACCACGTTACAATCGATAATCAAAATTTTCAAATGAGTCTTTACGCAAGCGGCTCAAACTATAAAGATGGAATAATTGAATACGACTTTTTCTATGAACCGTGGACATACCATTTCTTTGCCTCAAATTTTAAACCGTATAGCTATGATTGCGTAAGAGATACTTTTATTGGAAGTTATAGAACAGAGTCAAATCCAATTGCAGTTGAAAATGGTGGATGCCGTAACAGTACTGAGCTCGGAGGTAATCATTGTGGTGCACTTCACAAAAAAATTATTCTTCAACCAGGTGAAGAATCACGTATAATTTTTATGCTTGGTGTTGGTTCCCGTAAGGAAAGAGGATATTCGATTAAAGAAAAATATTCTGATGAAGCAAAAGTAGATAAAGCTTTCGGAGAACTTAAAAAATATTGGGAAAATAAAACTTCAATACTTCAGTGCAAAACACCGAACAAAGGTCTGGATACAATGATCAATACCTGGACACTTTACCAGGCTGAGACTTGTGTTGTTTGGTCACGCTTCGGATCATTTATTGAAACCGGCGGAAGAGTTGGATTGGGTTATCGTGATACCTCTCAAGATATAATGGGTGTTGTTCACACCAATAAATATAAAACGAAACAAAGAATTTTAGAATTACTGAATGGATTAACTTCTGAGGGTTACGGATTGCATTTATTCGATCCTGAAGTTTTCCAGCCAAAAGAAGAAAAACTCCCTGGTGTAAAATTACCGACTGTTGTACCAACCCCAAGTGCTGATGAAATTGTCCACGGGCTTGAAGATGTTTGTGCAGATGATGCATTGTGGCTTGTAGCTTCAATATGTGAATGGGTCGTCGAAAATGGTGAAATAGAATTCTTCAATCATGTCGCCCCATACGCTGATGGCGGCGAAGGCACTGTTTATGAACACTTGAAAAAGATTCTTGATTTCTCTGCAAAATACATTGGACAAACCGGGATTTGTAAAGGGCTTCGTGCAGATTGGAATGATTGTTTAAATCTTGGCGGTGGTGAAAGCTCAATGGTTTCATTTATGCATCACTGGGTATTAAGAATATTTGTAGAATCAGCGCAAAAATTAGGTCGTGAAGAAGACGTTAAAAAATATTCTGAAATGGCTGATAAAGTAAAAGCAGCTTGTGAAGAAGTTCTTTGGGACGGTGAATGGTATTTGAGAGGGTTCACGAAAAAAGGAAAGAAAATAGGAACTAGTGAAAATGCTGAAGGAAAGATTTTCTTAAATGCTCAAAGCTGGGCAGTTTATTCAGATGTTGCCTCAAATGAACGTGGGGTAAAATGTATGGATGCAGTTGATAACCACTTATTCTCTCAGTACGGAATACATCTGCTATGGCCTGCTTATTCAAAGCCTGATGATGACATCGGTTACGTAACTCGTGTCTACAAAGGGATTAAAGAAAACGCCGCAATTTTCAGCCACCCAAATCCTTGGGCTGTAATTGCCGAGTGTAAACTTGGGCGCGGCACACAAGCAATGAAATTTTATGATTCAATTTTACCGTACAACCAAAATGATATAATTGAGAAAAGACAGTCTGAACCATATTCATATTGCCAATTTATTATGGGTAAAGATCACACTGCCCACGGCAGGGCAAGGCATCCGTGGCTTACCGGAACAGCTTCTTGGTTTTATACAGCAGCTACAAAGTATATTCTTGGAATTAAGCCTACTTATGAAGGACTTGAAATCGATCCATGCGTTCCCTCCGATTGGGATGAATTTGAAGTAACAAGAAAATGGCTGGGAGCAGATTATAAGATAAAAGTAACAAATCCTGATAAAGTTGAAAAAGGGGTTCGCTCAGTTAAATTAAATGGTGAAGTTATAGATGGTATCATCCCAATTCAGCAACCTGGTACCGTAAACCAAATTGAAGTTGTAATGGGAAACTAAAATAGTATTTACGGTACAAAATTTTAAGAAGGAAACGTATGTCACAAAACATAGCTAAAAAAAAGCATCCTGCTGTCTGGGTTCCAACCCTTTATTTTTCTGAAGGTTTACCTTTTGTAGCAACAGCAACAGTATCTGTTTTAATGTATAAAAGCTTTAGATTGAGCGATGCCCAAATTGCTTTTTTCACTACTCTTATTATGTGGCCCTGGACACTAAAACCATTATGGAGTCCATTACTCGAAATGTTCAAAACAAAAAAACATTTCGTAGTTGCTACTCAATTTATTGGTGGTGTTGCGTTTGGTTTGTTGGCTTTATCTTTACAGCTCGATGATTTTTTCCAGTACTCTCTGGCTATGTTTGTTATTATTGCTTTTAACTCTGCAACACATGACATTGCAGCCGATGGAGTTTACATAAACACACTCAGCTCTAAAGAACAAGCTCAATATGTCGGCTGGCAAGGTGCCTTTTATAATATAGCTAAAATTTTATCGCAAGGTGCTTTGGTTTATGTTGCCGGGAAACTTGAATTAGTAATCGGAGTTGCAGAAGCCTGGATGATAGTAATGGGCTTATTCGGTGGAATACTTATATTACTCGCTCTTTACCACATTAAAATGCTTCCGACAGGCGGAGCTTCAACAAGTGTTAAAAATGTAAAAGAAGCATTCGGTACTTTCTGGGAAGTCTTAAGAACATTCTTTCAAAAGAAAAATATTTATTGGGGAATTGCTTTTATCATTTTATACCGTTCTGCCGAAGGCCAGTTGACAAAAATAGTTCCTTTATTTTTACGCGCTGCTCGGGAAGATGGCGGATTGGGTTTACTAACTTCAGAAATTGGAATTGCATACGGCATTTTTGGTGCAGCAGCTTTTGTTTTAGGTTCTATTGCCGGCGGCTATTTTGTTGCAAAGCGCGGTTTAAAAAGTTCTATCTTTATTTTGTGTATCATCTTTAACATTCCGGATGCAGTTTATACTTACCTTGCATTTGCTACGCCCGAGAGTTTTGTAACCATCTGTAGTGCAATAGTTTTGGAATGGTTCGGATACGGATTCGGTTTTGTTGGTGTTACATTATTTATGATGCAGCAAATTGCACCAGGCAAATATAAAATGGCGCACTATGCTTTTGCCACTGCTTTAATGAATTTAGGTTTTATGCTTCCATCCATGTTGAGCGGCTATTTAAGTGACTGGCTTGGATATCAAAAATTCTTTGTTTGGGTAATGATTGCTACAATACCGTCATTTTTAGTTGCCTGGTTTGTACCGTTCAACAAAGTTGAAAACGAATAATTTACGAGAAATAGAAAATGAGAATTCCAAAGTCATTATTCTTTTTTATTTCCTTTCTCTTTTTATTTAATCAAATAAGTGTTGCACAACATCCTTCTGATAATGTAGCCTTAATGCCGGTTCCAAAATCTGTTTATTTTTCGGATAGGACATTTAAATTAAATGACACCTTTAAGATTTCCATTGACGGCTTAAAATCGGATAGACTCATAAAATATTCAAATAGGACAATGGAAAGGCTAGCCGGAAGAACAGGCCTTTTCATGAAAGAGCCATTTGTATTATTAAATGAAGCCAACGCAGATTTATCGATTAAAATAAATAGGATTGGGAAAGTAGTTTTACATGAAAGTGAATCTTATACCCTAAGTATTTCGAAAACTAAAATTATGCTTTCCGCGGAAACAGATATTGGTGCACTGCGAGGGCTCGAAACTTTTCTTCAGTTACTGAATGCTGATTCAACCGGGTACTATTTTCCAACAGTAAATATTGCAGATGAGCCAAGGTTTCCATGGAGAGGCTTAATGCTTGATGTTGCCCGCCATTACATGCCCATGGAGATGATCAAAAGAAATTTGGATGGAATGGCTGCGGTAAAATTAAACGTAATGCATTGGCATCTAACTGAAGACCAAGGATTTAGAGTAGAAAGCAAGACATTTCCGAAACTTCATCAAATGGGTTCCGATGGTTTATATTACACCCATGAACAAATAACAGAAATTGTTCAATATGCTGATGACCGTGGTATCAGAGTTGTACCTGAATTTGACATCCCTGGACATGCTACAAGTTGGTTTGTTGGTTATCCGGAGTATGCGAGTGCTCCGGGTCCTTATCAAATTGAAAGGAAATGGGGAATATTTGATCCATCATTTAATCCGGCAAAAGAAGAGACTTATAAATTTTTAGAAGAATTTTTTGATGAGATTTTACTACTGTTCCCTGATGAATATGTTCACATTGGCGGTGATGAAAATAACGGAAAACAATGGGACGCAAATCCTGAAATTCAAAAGTTCAAAAAAGAAAACAATATTAAAACCAACAAAGAACTGCAAAGTTTTTTTAATCTAAAAATTCTTGACATACTTACGAAGAATAAAAAAATCATGGTTGGTTGGGACGAAATTTTTCAACCTGAAATGCCGAACAATATTGTAATACATTCCTGGCGAGGGAAAGAATCTTTAGTTGCTGCAGCTAAGCAAGGTTACCGGGCAATCTTATCCAGAGGGTATTACATTGATTTGAACTTTTCTACCGTTCACCATTATTTAAATGACCCTCTTCCGGATGATATTGATTTAAATGATGATCAAAAGAAGCTTATTCTTGGTGGCGAAGCAACAATGTGGTCGGAATATGTAACAAATGAAAATGTTGATTCGCGTATTTGGCCGCGTACAGCTTCAATAGCGGAAAGGCTTTGGTCGCCTTCAAATGTTAAAGATATTGATGATATGTTCAGGCGATTGAAAACTGTAAGTTTTAGACTGGAAGAACTCGGCATACAACACATCAAAAATTATGAAATGATGTTGAGAAGATTGGCAAATAATCATGACACAAACGCATTAAAAAATTTCATTGGTTTAATTGAACCTGTAAAAGAATATCGCAGGCAAGAATTAAAACAGCAAACACAGCAAACTCCTTTAACTCGTGCTGTCGATGTTTCGGTGCCTGACGCAGAAGTAGCACGTGAGTTTAGAAATATGGTAGATTATTTTCTTTCTACAAAAAGCAGTGTAAAGGAAATTAAAGACTGGCTCACATTATGGAAAGAAAATCACAACAATTTGTTGCCGGTAATAAACGTTTCGCCGATACTTTGGGAGGTTAAAAGTCTATCAGAAGATTTATCGAAAATCTCAAAGATTGGTTTGGAAGCAATAGATGCAATATCTAACGATCAAACTAAACCAAAAGACTGGTTCGAAAAAAGTTCAAAGGTGGTTGAAAAATCAAAAGAGCCAAGGGGACAGGCAATCTTAATGATTACAGACGCCATTGAAAAATTGGTTAAGGCAGCGGCATTGTCGGAAATGTAGACTTAAGGATTTTAAATGACTCAACTTTACTTATTGGATATAATTGTAATAATCTGTTTTTTTTTAGTGATCTTCTCAATTGCAGCTTATTATTCACGCAAAGCCGGAAAAGATACCGGTGAGTTTTTTCTTTCCGGTAGAAACATGCCATGGTACATTGCCGGCACCGCGATGGTTGCTACTACATTTGCTGCAGATACACCTCTCGCTGTTACCGAGCTCATTGCAAAAAATGGTATAGCAGGAAATTGGCTCTGGTGGAACATGGCTATTGGTGCAATGCTTACGGTATTTTTCTTTGCTAAACTCTGGCGCAGAGCAAATATTATGACTGATGTTGAATTCGTTGAGCTACGCTATTCGGGTAAGTCGGCGGCTATTCTAAGGGGATTTAGAGCATTATATCTTGGCCTTTTTATGAACGCAATTGTAATGGGCTGGGTAAACAAAGCGATGGAAAAAATTTTTCGTGTTACTTTTCCCGAGTACGACGCATTTTTATTGGTTGCAATCGCAGCCTGCATAATTGCTGTTTATGCCTCTGCTTCAGGTTTATTGGGAACTGCCCGCACTGATAGTTTTCAATTTGTATTTGCAATGGTTGGATGCATTATTCTTGCCGTTATTGTGATTAATTTACCTGAGATCGGCAGTCTTGTTGTATTAAAGGAAAAACTAGCGCCGCAAGTATTGGATTTCTTTCCAAGAATTGGGGACGTCTCTGTTGAAGGAATTACCGGAGGGGCACTTTCAATATCGGTAGGTGCTTTTTTTGCCCATGTGGGGCTTCAATGGTGGTCTAGCTGGTATCCTGGTGCTGATCCCGGCGGTGGCGGTTATGTAGCACAAAGAATGATGTCCGCAAAAGATGAAAAGCACAGTTTATTTGCTACCCTTTGGTTTACAATTGCGCATTATACTTTGCGTCCTTGGCCTTGGATTTTAGTAGCGTTGGCTGCGTTGGTTCTTTTGCCAAGAGCGACAAGTTTCGAAGAATTACGATCAGAAAATCTTTCCTACTTTCAAAAAGCTGAGCAAGTATTCAATAAAAAAGTTATTGATGAAAATGATCCGGTTTTTGAAACTGCAGAATTTAAAGCCTATTATGAAAAATATGAAAATACGGTTGATCCGGGTGTAATGTATCCGAAATTAATGATTAAATACTTACCGACAGGATTTCTTGGATTATTAATTGCGGTTTTTCTTGCAGCATACATGTCGACAATTGCATCTCAACTTAATTGGGGTACATCTTATTTAATTAATGATTTTTACAGAAGATTTATTAAATCTGGAAAAGATGAAAAGCACTACGTATTAGTTTCCCGGATCGGAATAATACTGATGACAATATTTTCGTTGTTGCTTACAAAGTATGTACTCACTACAATTTCTGGAGCATGGGAGTTTATAATCAATGCCAGTGCAGGGATGGGAGTTGTACTCATTCTTCGTTGGTATTGGTGGAGAATAAATGCTTGGTCGGAAATTTCCGCGATGATTGTGCCTCTAATTATTTACCCGATCTCAAAATATGGTTTTGGATTAGAGTCTCCGATAACACTTTATCCAATTGTTATCGGGACATCCTTGGTTTGGTTAATTGTAACCTATATTACAAAACCTGTTCAAGAAAATAAACTAATAGAATTTTATAAAAGAACACGACCGGGCGGTATAGGGTGGAAGCACATTGAAAAAATGATTCCGGGAATGAGTTTTGAAAGTAATCTTGGGCGATTGTTTATAAATTGGATTATGGGTGTTGTATTAATCTATTCTTTTTTATTCGGAATAGGTAAAATAATATTTGCTGAATACTTATCCGGGTTAATCTTTTTAGTTGTTGGTACACTTGCAGGCTACGTTATTCATTTCAACTTGAAAAAAAATGAATCATTCGGCAGTACTGAATTACAATAATTATTACTTAAGGAATTGAATTGAAATCTGAACGTTTGATGTCGCTTGATGTTTTTAGAGGTATTACTATTGCAGCAATGATATTGGTTAATAACCCCGGAACTTGGGATTATGTTTATCCTCCACTTAGACATGCTGATTGGAACGGATGTACGCCGACAGATTTAATATTTCCTTTCTTTTTATTTATTGTCGGTGTAGCAATTACTTTTTCGCTTTCAAAGAAAAAAGCTGACAAACAAACAATTAACAAAACTATAGTATCGATTATTAAGCGCAGTGCTACCTTATTTTTACTTGGATTATTTTTAAATACATTTCCAATTTTTGATTTTTCAACTATTCGTATCCCTGGGGTCCTTCAACGGATTGCGGTGGTTTATCTATTCTCTTCAGTACTATTCTTAAAAATGGATAATAAAAATCTGATTTACATTGGCAGTGCAATACTACTAATTTACTGGGTATTAATGACATTAGTTCCTGTTCCCGGAGTTGGTTATGCAAATTTGGAACCTGCAAAGAATTTGGCTGCATGGTTAGATAACACATTGCTTAATGGTCATTTGTGGAGAATATCAAAGGTTTGGGATCCGGAAGGTATTCTGCCAACACTGCCTGCAATTTCGTCTACAATAATTGGAATTTCAGCCGGACGTTGGCTTAAAAGTGAAAATGATCAAGCAAAAAAAACTGTCTGGCTTTTTGTATGGGGTAATGTCCTTTTGTTGATTGGTTATGTCTGGGATGGATGGTTTCCAATCAATAAAAATTTGTGGACAAGTTCTTATGTTATTTTTACCGGCGGATATTCTCTAGTTTTCTTTGCTATGTGTTATTGGATAATTGATGTTCAAGGTTACAAGAAATGGCCAAAACCATTCCAGGTTTACGGAATGAATGCAATTGCAGTTTATTTTCTATCCGGCATTATGACTTTGACTTTCTTTTACACTAATGTGAATAGCAACGGAAAAACAGTTTCTCTTCATGATTATCTTTTCAGCAATTTATTTTTATCTTGGCTAGAACCTATCAATGCTTCTTTAATGTGGGGAATTAGTTTTATACTTGTTTGGCTTGGTCTAATGTGGATTCTTTATTACAAAAAGATCTTTATAAAAGTATAAAAAAGTATTTCTCCATCCCCGTTCAATATTCTTCGAGTATCAATTAGCATTTAATTGATTTTTTGAAATTTAAATCATATAGTGAAAGCTACATTTATCACATCATTTATCTTTATAAAAAACTAAAGGATTCAAAATGGATAAAGAACCATATGTTTACAATGCAAATGTTGTGTCTGTTTATGATGGCGACACAATAACTGTAGATATTGATTTGGGATTATCAACTTTTGTAAAAGGTGAAAAAATTAGATTGCACAGAATTAATGCTCCTGAAGTGCGTGGCAAAGAGAAAGAAATGGGAAAAAAATCGAGAGATTTTTTGAGAGGTATAATTTTGGGAAGAGATGTTTTGATTCAAACCATTAAAGATAAAAAAGGCAAGTATGGAAGATACCTTGGAGAAATATGGTATAAAAATGATGACGGTAAATATGTAAACGTCAATGATCTAATGGTAAAGAAAAAATTTGCAATACTTAAAAGTTACTAATTTATTCTACCTTACGAATTAATAATCCTGTTGTTGAAACCATTACATCTAATTTAGAATGCCTTTTAACACTTACAAATGTACCCGAACCGTATTCAGCATCAACAAAAGGTGATAGGAATTCATAACTTTCCCTTAGGTCATACATATCAAAATATTGGTTACGGGATAAAGAAAATACTGTCCGTTCTTTTGTTTGCTCATCAAATAATTTTGTGTATCTGCCACCCACACGGTCCAGTTGATACAGAGTGTGAATCCCAAAAATATTAGCAATGGGATGCCATTTAAGAATACGTGCATCAACATAAATTTCATCTCCTGATAAAATATACCGAGCAATTGAGCTATCAGGAAAAGTAAAAGAAGCAGCAAACTTTTTGTTACCTAACGGTTCAATTTGAATTGTTGCCGCAAGTTCTTCCCTTGTTAAAGCATTATATCCTTGCAAAGATATTGAAAGGGTTGCACAAAGTAATGTTAATGCAACCATCAGTAACAATGTTACGAAACTTAAAGCAGTACCGGTAAGCTTTCTATTTCTTGCAGCCTTAAATGTGATGCCTAGAAAAACGAAAGTTAGTACAGCAAATACAATTGACAAAACAATGAGAGTAGAATTCATTTTTTAGAAATCAGTTTTATTATTAAAATTATTTTAGCCAATAGCCGACTGCAACGCCTATGAAAGTTGCAATAGCATAGCCAAGTGTTCCACAGAGTATTGCTGGGATAACAAGGTCTTTCCACTTTCTTGCAACTGCCATTGCCGCGGCAGTAGTTGGTCCACCCATATTAGCATTTGATGCAATTACGATTTCAGACAAATCGAGTTTGAAAATATAACTTGCTGTTAAAAGAAAAATTAAATGAACAAAAAGTATCAATCCGGCAAATACAAATAGAATAGGTCCGTATTTTAGTACGATCATAATATTGGCACTTGCGCCAATTACGGCAAAAAAGACTTGCATTAAAAGCATTCCGATTTTATCTGCGCCATTTATTTTTCCGATACTTTTTGGAAAGAACGTTGCAATGCCTACTATTACTGTGGTTATAATTAAAATACCAATGCCTTTAACACCGCTTAAGCCGGCAATCCAAAATCCGAAAGCACAAATTGCAAAACTTATTGCTAATGACCTGCCCATATCATAAAGGTTAATTTTATCATCTTCTGATTCAGCCAATTTTACTTCATCTATTTTCTGAGCTTTTTGTTCATAATCATTCTTAAATCTTCTCTGCAAAAATTTTATTGAAGGCAGTGAGAACAGAACTAAAAAATATAACGTCATCACAAGGTTATCTGCAGCAATGCCTGCAGCAAGCAAGTCCCCGGATTTCATTTGTACGGCCTCAGCCGATGCAACATAGTTCATTGATCCGCCGATATATGTTGAGCAGAAAATAGCGGCTAGTTTCCAGCCCTCTTTCCCAAGTGGTATTAAATTATAAGAGAGTACTGTCCCAAGCACCGTACCGATCCCCCCGAAAACAAAGGCCAGGAGGGTTGGTCCGGCTTCTTTGAATATCTTCTTTAGATTTGCTTTAAAAAGTAAAAGTGGAATAGCCAAAGGAACGAGATACGACCAAACGACATCATAAGATGGTGCCGAAGATGGAATAATAGATAAATTTGATAATACAAATGCAGCCAGAATTGTAATAACTACTGCGGATAATTTTGAGCCCCATTTTGTTTTTTCTGCCCATAAACCAAATGCTGCTGTTATAAAAAGTACTGCCCATAATGCCCAATGCTGGTCTTCTGCAATTAATGTATTTTCGAACAAAAAGATTCTCCTTAACTAGTAAAATACAGCAATCCAATAAGTATGTTCATTTGGATCAGTATATTCAACTCTGTGTTTAGCATGAGCGGGGATATTCAAATAATCGCCCTTGCACATTAGTGTTTTGGTACCGTCTTCAAAAACTAATTCCGCCTTGCCCTGAATTAAAATTACAAACTCATTCAGTTCTTGATCATACCAAAAGTCTTTTGGCGATTTATGCCCATGTGAAACAATACGCTCAATTTTCACATTTTTTGATTCTACCAATTTCTCGACATATTCCTCTTCGAGATTTTCTGGGATGTATTCGAATATGTTTTTTAGTTTGATCAATTTAATTTCCTGATAAATCGCTGATCTTATTAAAATCTTTTCCAGTTGGGTTTTGATAAATACCTAACTCGAACATTGAAACAACAGCAAAGAAATGATCAAATATATCAGCCTGAATTTCTTCGTATGGTATCCAATCAGTAGTACTTGTAAAAACATAAATCTCAATTGGAATTCCGTTTGGGCCCGGTGCTAGTTGCCTTACTAAAAATGTAAGTCCTTTGTGAATATCTTCCCTGCTCCTTAAATAAGCTTTTATATATTCCCTGAAAGTTCCGATATTTGTCAATCTTCTGCCGTTAATAAGTTCTTCAGTAGTTACAGATTTTTCTAAATTGTATTTTTCAATTTCGTGTCGTTTTGATTTAACGTACTCAGAGATCAAATCAAACTTTTCAAATTTGTTGAGCATTTCATCATTACAGAATTTTACTGAAGAAAGATCAATGTAAATAGGGCGTTTAATTCTTCTGCCACCCATTTCCTGCATTCCGCGCCAGTTTTTAAATGATACTTCAACCAATTTATGTGTAGGGAAAATAGAAACAGTTTTATCAAAATTTCTAACTTTGATTGTGTGAAGTGCAATATCCATAATATCTCCGTCAATATTAAGTGACGGTACTTCAATCCAGTCGCCGATGCGGACCATATCGTAAGAAGTAATTTGGATGCTTGCAATAAAGGATAAAATTGTGTCGCGGAAAACAAATAAAATAATTGCTGTTAAAGCACCAATCCCGGTGAGCAATGTTAGTGGATCTTGATTTGTAAGAATACCTACTGTGACTATTCCGCCAACAATAAATACAATTATACTTACAATCTGAAGATAGCCCTTTATTGGCCTATCTTTGTGCCTCTCCTCTTTTTCCCATATTTCATTAAATGATGTGAATAAAGAAGAAATTGAAACTATTACCAAGACAGCAATAATTGCTTCAATAATATTTTTGAAAGTATGTTCAACACTTGGCACTAAATGAAAAAAACTATGAAAAACTAAAAGGGGAGCTATATATGCCAACCTATTTAAAAACTTTTTATTAAGAAGGATATCATCATACTTAGTCTTTGTTCTTTTGATAATCTTGTTAACAACCGATAAAATTATTTTTTTCGTAATTATTAATACAAAATAAGCTAATAGAATTATCCCGATAATGATCAAAGTATTTTTTACATAAACGTGTTCATTAAGCCATAGTAGAATTTCGTTTATCATGTAGTATCCTTTATTTTTCTGAATTAGCCAAGTTAGTTAAAGTATCGCCAGCAATTCTAAATACTGTCCATTCGTCCATTGATTCAGCGCCTAAGTTTTCATAAAAGTCAATTGCCGGTTTATTCCAATCAAGTACCCACCATTCAAGCCTTCCGCAATCCCTTTCAATTGCAAGTTTAGCCAAAAAGGAAAGCATAATTTTTCCTATCCCGTTACCTCTTGCTTCGGGTAGAACGTACAAATCTTCTAAATACAAGCCTGGCTTGGCTAAAAAAGTTGAAAAATTATGAAAAAAAATAGCGAAGGCTACCGGATTATCATCAACATAAGCAAGAATTGCCTCTGCTTTTGAATTTTCTCCAAATAAATTTTCCTGAATTAGCTCTTCTGTTGCAGTTACTTCATGCTCTAGTTTTTCGTACTTTGCTAATTCTTTAATGAATCGGAGAATTATTTTTGCATCCTTTTTATTCGCAAATTTGATTATTAAGTTATTGTTAATATTTAATCTCATCCAATTAGCACTAAAAATAAAAAAGAGAAAGGGTATGAATTCAAAACTACAAATTATTTTATTTGTACTGACATTTCTACTGCTACAAGATAATACTTTCTGCCGAGATTTTAATAGTAAAATTTCCGGCAAGGTAATCGACAAAGAGACTAACGAACCGATCCCTAATGCACAAGTTTATATCTCAGGAACTACTTACGGTACTACTACTGATCTTAAAGGCGAATATCAAATCAAAAATGTCCCACCGGGAATTCACGATCTAGTTGTTTCAATGATATCATTTAAAACAGAGATCAAAGCCATTGCAATGAGAGCAGACAAGCACATGGAAGTTAATTTCAAACTTGGCCAGCAGCCAATTGAAATGGGGGAAATTGTTGTTGAGTCTGAGAGGCCTGAGAACTGGGATAGGAATTTGAGAACATTTAAAGAAAAATTTTTAGGGACGACTATATATGCAGAAGATTGTGAAATTGAGAATGAGCTTCGTTTGGATTTTGAATTAACTGAAGGAAAGCTTATTGCCAGGGCTGACAGACCTTTGGTAATAAATAACAACTCGCTTGGATACAAAATTTACTGTGACATTATTGCATTCGTCTATTACATTGAAAATACTGAGACCAAGTATACAATTATGACGAGATATGTTGATATGGAAACTGACGATCCGAATCAGAAGCAGCAATGGGAAAAAAATAGGGAAAGTGCTTATTTAGGTTCGATAAGACATTTTTTGAAGAGCATGAAAAAGGGCACTTATAAAAATGATGGTTACCAAGTGTATCATGCGAAACCTGCTAGTCAAAGAATAAATCCGATTAAGTTGGAATGGTTTGTTGGTGAAATTGGAGAAGATGAACAAATAATTAGAGATGGGTT
Organism: Melioribacteraceae bacterium; assembly: GCA_028282005.1. Taxonomy (GTDB): domain Bacteria; phylum Bacteroidota; class Ignavibacteria; order Ignavibacteriales; family Melioribacteraceae; genus JANQIV01. The sequence continues at coordinate 15,289 of JANQIV010000112.1, forward strand.
TTTACCGGGTGAACATGTTTTAAATTTCCAAGACTTTTTACTGGTTTGGTATGACCATCCTAACATTGGCAGAAGACAAGAATCTTATTTTATGCTCAATTATTATGAAGTAAATATCGATGAGTACGGATATTGTTATGAAATATTACCGTTCAAAAAAACAGGCTATTGGGCTACCACAGGCATGGCCGACATGCTGCCAAAGTACTATGGAGAGTTCAACTAAAAATAATACTCTGTTTGAAAATAAATTGAAGTTGAGTAATACCAATATTCAGAATTCTCGGGACCGTAGAAAAATTGAGTCCCGAGATTCAAATAGAAATCTTCTGTCGCAGAATAGTTCCCAATTAATGATAGATAACCACTTCCGTCGTTCAGATTAGTGTTATTTGAAAATGTAAATGTCAGCAGCGGATGATATTGATAGCTGGAATTAAAATGGATATAATTTTTCGAAAGATTTATAATCTCGCCTTTGAAAAGCCTATCTAATTCGTAATTATCTTTATTTGTTTTGCCTTCACCATTAAATTGATATTCTAGCATTAAATACAATTTTCGTGAAACTTGAGCATCAATTCCGAGAATATATTTCACAAAATTTTGATCTAATTTATTTTCATCTGCTGAAAAAATTCCTTCGCCTCTTACTCCGGCGCCAAAAAAATTTCCGGCAAAGTCTGCCCCGGTAACAATTCTGTTCTCAAAATTTCCTGCCATCACTGAAAAATCGTATTCGCCGATATTAGTTCTGAAACGTCCGCCAAAGTTGCTGTTGCCAATTTTTTCGTTTGGATTGAACACCAAATTTAGATCAGTGAAATTCCCGAGAAAATATTTTAAAGCAATTACATCAGCTCCGTCTTTTTCAACTTTTGAAAATGATGCCGGATTTATCGGATTAAATAAATCTGTGGGATTCCAGACTCTTCCTGTTCCCCAGGAAATACGTTGCCGGCCTAAAGTTACATTCCCTTTGCCAAAAGCATATTTTAAATAGAGTCTATCGATAAAGTGAGAGATTGAAAATTTTTCTTCATTCACCGGCGTCCAAGTTAAATCGAACAATTGTCGCGAAGTTTTTTGTGGTACCGTTTGAAATAATTCACTTGAAGTATTCTTATAGAGAGAGACAATTTCGTACTCAACATTTAATCGGAAGTCATCGCCGAAGTAAAATACTGGGCGCAATCGCGCCCGTGATAAATTTAGAATTTGTGAATTATCAAGTTCGTATTCTTCTGCTAAGGACTTATTGAACTTTTGATAGATAGAAAAATTATTTACATATCCTGAGAAGTCGTATTCGACCTGACTAAACAAAAAGTTGCTAGTAGAAAGAAGAAAGTAAAACGTATATTTAAGTATTCTCTTGTTTAACATATTTGAATAAAATAGATTATCTAATAACCTAGCTTTGAATCAATCTCCAGCCAGCGTATAAAATATTATCGTAAACATTACCAATTCCCAGATAAAGCAATTTCCCTTTTTGATACCAGTGTAATAGGTAATAATTTTCTTTCTTTATAATTTCCATTTCATATTTATGTGTTACCTCTCCAATATCATTAAAATATGTCACAACATATTTACCTTCGTATGATTTGTTAATATCGCCTTCTACATTTCCAGAACCGGTGTATTCTTTATCATTAATTTTATAAATCCATTCGGCTTTCATTTGGTTATCATTCAAAAAATATTTTACAAATCCAATGTCTTGCATTTTATTTTCCTTCTTTCTTGAAAAAATCTTCTAATCTATTTGTACCGTATTTAGGAGCAACCATATCTATCGTAGTAACATTAGTTACAAATTCCAATTCGCCATATGTCTTCTCTGAAGTAAAAAGTTTCATAACTACAATAATTAATCTTACTAACCATTTAGGGGTATTTATTATTTTTGGTTTTTTACCTAAGGTAATAAATGCAAGTGTCATAATTTCATTATGAGTGAAAACCTCTGGACCACCAATAATCACCTCCAATTCATTATTATCAATTGATTCTACACATGCTTTTGCTACATCTGCGCCATGAATAGGATTGATCTTGTTTTCACCATCACCAAATATGTATCCTTTGCCTTTTTGGGCTAGTGCCAAATATTGTTTCATATCTGAAAAAAATCCATTTGGATACAAAATTGCATATGGTATTCCAAATTCCTTTAGGTAATTTTCAAATTTTATTTTTGCTTGAACCATTTTGACATGTCCTAATACATCTGTCCCTAGTCCTGAAACATAAATAAATTTAGAAACTTCGCTCTTATCAGCTTCTATCAAAACATTTACATTAGCTTGATAGTCTACGGCCATGTAAGTCATTCCATCTTTCTGTTTAGTAATACCTAAACACGAAATGACTACGTCAATATCTTTTGCGATATCTTTAATTGATTCTGGATTTGTAGCTTCACCAATAAATATTTCATCTGCTCCTAAATCGACTTGCCTTCTTGACAGTGCTCTAACCCAATATCCTTTGGATTTAAGTTCTTTTACTACGTATTTTCCTAAGTAACCGGTTGCACCGATTACTAATACTCGTTCCATTATTTCTCCGTTTAAATACTCATAGTTATAAAAAATACACTTAACGAGCAGAACAACAATCCGCTGATTATTGAAAAGTGTCTTGCCCTATTATTTTTAGTTAACCAAATTCTAATTGTTGATGCTAGAACGGAATAAGTTGTTAAAATTTATTTGAATAGTTTTCATTAATAATTGTTTGATTCCTAGATAAAAAAGATAAACAGCACCTGCTATTTTGATTACTGTGAATGTAATTGGAGATGTCTTTAGAACAACACTTAATCCAAAAATTGATGCAGAACCAAGAATTAATAAACCAGTACTGTTGCCAAACATTATCGGAATAGTTTTTTTCCAACCATTTTCAATTGATCTTGTAATCACCAATAAAACTGCAGGGCCTGGTGAACCAGCAGGGATTAAGGCAGTCGGTACAAATAATATATATAATTCCGAATTCATGACTATTTACTCACATAGCAAAAGAAAACAATTTCATTTGCTTCACTTTTCTTCAACAATTTTTCCGTCTTTTAAAATCAATAAACGTTTTGCTCTTTCTATTACCTGGCTATCATGAGATGAAAAAATAAAAGTGATATTTTTTTCTTTATTCATCTTCTGCATTAAATCCAGTAACTTTGCACCCGTTTCAGAATCAAGATTAGCCGTAGGTTCATCCGCTAAAACTACCGAAGGATTGTTAACAATTGCGCGGGTAACAGCAACGCGCTGTTGCTGTCCACCGCTCATTTCATTCGGCCGTTTGTTTGCCAATTCATCAATCTCTAATTCTTTCATCAATGCCAAAGCTTTATCTTGTCTTTCTTCTTCATTTATACCTAAAAGCATCATGCTAAATTCTATGTTTTCAAGTGCTGTTAAAACCGGAATTAAATTGTAAGCTTGAAAAACAAAACCAAGATTTTTCAATCTAAATTCAGATAGCTCCTTTTTGGATTTCGTTGAGATATCTTCATTTTCTATAAATATGTTACCTTCGGTTGGTTTGTCTAAAGCTCCCATTAAATTTAATAATGTTGTTTTGCCAGAACCCGATGGGCCGGCGATAACCATAAAGTCACCTTTAGCTATTTCTAAATCAATGCCTTTCAAAGCATGTACGGGCACACCATTGTCGTTATAAATTTTTTCTAGTTTTTCTGTTCTGATAATCTGCATAGCGTTTACTCAAATTGTTTTCAATAGTTATTAAAATTTTTACACATAGCGAACCGCATATATTGGTTCTAATTTTATTGCTTTATAAGCTGGATAAAGTGCTGCGAGCACAGAAACAATAGGTAGAATGATCAAAGTTGCCGCAAAGTCGTTAATATTTAATACAGGATATATTACTGCACCGATACCGAATGAATTCAGTCCATCTGAAAAAACTGCGAGGTTTATTCCCGAATTGTAAAAAGGCCACATAACCAACAGACTAAATATTATTCCCCCAATCGTCCCGGTAACTCCTAAAATAAAAGCTTCAAGAGTGATCATTGAAATTATCTTTCCGTTTTTCATTCCGATGGACATAAGTACACCAATTTCTTGGATTCTTTCATAGACCGACATAAGCATTGTGTTGATAATGCCAAAAATCAATGCCACACCAACAATTATGTTTAATATCCACATCCATTGTTTAGACATGTCAATTTGAAAAATGATCATTGGCAGCAAGTCAACGTAAGATAGAACTTCGTATTCATCGGGAAGTTGATTTTTAATTTGTTCTTTGATAATATCAGCCTGCTGGTAGTCTTCGCAGATAATTGAAAATTCATATTCTTTATTTTCAACTTCCAGCATTTCCTGAGTAATCTGCTTGTTTGCATAGATATATATTTTGTCAAATTCTGAGCTAAAGGTTTTATAAATACCAACTATTCTAAACATCTCTGAACCGATTGAACCATCGGGTGTATTTGCCATTGCTACTACTTTATCTCCGATTCCGACTTCAAGTTTTTCCGCAAGCTTTTTACCAATGACTAAGTCTCTTTTGTTTTCTGTTAAATAAGTCCCTTCGATTATCGATTCTTTTATTTTGGTTACATCTTTTTCCTCGATGGGATTTACACCATTCAAAAACACTCCGGATGAATTGCTTGCACTACTCAGTAACCCGAATGAAATTAATTTCTTTGAATAGTTTTTAATTCCTGTTTGTTCTTTTATTGCACCTTCTACCAATTCCGGATCGGGGATATAACTTTGGATTACTTTGTTATCGTTGAATCCCTTTTTATGAATTAAGATGTGTGAAACACTCGAACTGATTTGGTTTTTCAACATTTGGAACAACATCCCATTCATAAATCCGTTTGTAAAGAAAACCATCATTACACCAACCACGATAGATATCATCACTATCAGTGATCTTCTTTTGTTGCGCCAAATATTTCGCCAAGCTAAAGTTAACAGCATTTTCTTCCTCTAAAATTAAGTGTATCTAATTCCTTTTAACGGCTCTAATTTAAATACTTTCCATGCCGGATAAATGCATGAAAGAAATGATGCAAATAGAATCATAAATGAAGTATTAATAAATATCATTGGTTCAATTGATGAGGGCATTGTCGGCAGCCATCCATATTCTTCAATTACTGCAGCATATTCACCGGTTGAAAATTCTATCGGATTTAAGTGAAAGTAATAATTCGTAAACCAGCCAATAATATTACCAATTAATAATCCCACAATAGTAAGTGCTATTGTTTCAATAAAAATCAATTTTACAAGTTTCATTTGAGGCATTCCTATTGATAATGTTACTCCAAATTCATTGAATCTTTCAGTTACTGACATTAAAACTGTGTTTAATATTCCGAATGCAACAATTATTATCAAAAACATCAGCATGAAGATTCCGCTAATGTTATCAAGTTCAATCGATTGCTTAAAATCGGGCATCACTTCATCCCAAGAAAGGACTGCTAAATTCTCGTTTCCTATTGATTCTGTAAGAGACTCTTTAACTTTGTTGATATTATTTAATCCGTCTATTTTGACTGCAACGGCATGAATTCTACCATACATAGCAGTTAACTCCTGAGCCGGTTTCAATCCAATGAATGCGGACATCCCGTCAAACTCTTGCATTCCCAACTTTGAAGTTCCGATAATCTTAAACTTGAGGTTACCGAGTGATCCGTCAAATCCTTGAGTTAACACAACAATCTCGTCGCCAATTTCAGCATTAAGCTTTTCAAGAAGTTTATAACCAAGGACTATCTCGTGAGTTGGGTCTGGGCTTAAAAACTTTCCTTCATAAATTTTGGTTGCCAAATTTGTTACTGTTTTTTCAGCAACGGGATCAACTGCTAAAATAGCCGCCCCCTGAGAGTTATCTTTAAAACTTATCAGACCGTCGGCATACAAGCGTTCACTAAAGGATAAAATATTTTCGTTGGATTCAAGTATGGTTATAATTTTTTCATCTACCTTAAAACTCTTTCTTAAAGACGGATTTGCATTGTACTCTGCATTTTGGATTTGCAGGTAACCGGAAAACATATTCACGGCATTTTCGATGTTAATGGCGTAAACACCTTTTTGGATTCCCCTCATACCTACTGCTGCGAACGTTGCAAATGCAATAGCGGCAAGGGTTATTAAGGATCTACGCTTATTGCGCCATAAATTGCGCCATGCTAATTTTAATAAAAGCTTCACTGCTAATTACCTCTTTCTAATTCTTGGAAAGAAAAAACTCTATCTTTTATATTTATGTCAAATTCCATGTCGATTATTTTGAAGGTTGTTGAATGTCCTTCTTTAATCATGTTTACCATCTTCCACTCAGAAGGGACAACTCTGTTTCCAACGTTTTTTATATCTGAGAAAACCATGTAACGAATAAGTTTACCTTTTTCGTCGTAATATTCAGTAGCTGCCGGAAGAAGATCGGATTGGCGTACCCAGTAGTAAAGTTTTCCCCAAACTACAGGTGCATCTGGTTTTGGATCTAAGTGAATCTTCCAACAAGGCTCATCATTTACATTTTCCACAGCAATAATTTTCAAGTAATAGTCATCGTAAAGTGAAGATTCTCGAACAAGATCGTCATTTGTGAAATCTGATCCGTTCCAAGATTGCAGCATCATTGATGGCGGAATTTTTATGGTTGTTTCTGTATTCTTTAAATAATTCCACATTTCGTTGCCGATTTTCAATGTTTTATTCCCGGCTTCTTTTCTTGGTGATTTTACCTTTATCAGCGCCTTTTCATTTCCGATCCACCAGCTTTCCATTTTCAATGTTCTATTATAATCCGGAGTAATAATTGTCATTTCAACATCTCCGTAAGCAGAGTTTCCTTTTATTGCGTCTTCAGATTTCTTTAAAATTTCGTAGGCATCTTGAGGAAAAAGTTGAATTGAAAAAAGAAACGTAAATAGGATAATCGAATAAGTTTTCATTGTTTTGTCCTTTCTTAAATTGACTAAACGTTCAGTCAAAAATTACATCATTTGGACGCGTTTGTCAACAAAAAAGTTTTAAAATAATTTTTTATTTGCTTTTTGAGTTGTTTTCGGGTATTTTTATGACTGAACATTTATTCAATAGTAGATAATATGCCTAGAACAAGCGAACAATTAGAAAAAATTAAAGAGCAAACAAGAATGAAAATCTTAGAGAGTGCTCTTGAATTATTTGCATTAAAAGGATTTCACGGTTCATCAATGCAGGAAATTGCGAAAAAAGCCGGGGTCTCAAAAGGACTCGCGTATAATTATTTTAACAGTAAAGAAGAGATATTAAAAGAAATTCTCAATGATGCGAAAAAAGCCGGCGGACTTATAATGACTCAAGTATTTGAGGAAGAAGATAATTTTAAGCAAGTTCAATTATTAATTGAGGCCACTTTTGAACATATCGCAGCAGGGGAAACTTACTGGAGAATGTTTTCTTCATTAATGCTTCAGCCGAATGTAGTTGAATCGTTTGATTTTGTTGATGAGTTTGGGACTAATCTTGTTGAATTAACTACTAAAATGTTTAAGAGGATGGGGATCAAAAATGCAAAAACAGAAGCACTTTTATTAGATGCTTCAATTGACGGAATAATTCTGCACTATTTGTTTTTCAAGGATAAGTATCCGCTGCAAAGAGTGAAAAAAGAATTGATAAAAAAATACAGCAAAGAAGAATTGCTAAAGAAAACAGATCAATAATCTACTATTACTCCTTCAGAATAATCAATTTCTACTATGGCATTATCAATATTACAATCCAGTAAATGGCCTCCGCCTTTCTTGCCATCTATTAAACAGTGAAAATGATAGCCGGGAAAATTAACACCGTCAAAATATTCCGGAAACCAGAAACCGATAATCCCGGCTCGAGTATTCTCAAATTCAAATACTGCTTGATTGGCAACTACTGATTGAATATTGGGATAAGGTTTATTCTGTTTTTGAACACTTCTTGTTTTTAAATAAGAAAAATTGCCGATAATTTTTACGGCAACTGCTTTGTCGGTAACAAGTTGGTCTAAAGTTGATCTTAATCTTGCCAGATCAATTGTCTCATTGATCTGGAACGAAGTATCAGCTTCAAATTTTTTAATTACACTGAAAGGGGTATTTTTATCTAAAGCTTGTTCTAACACTTCTCCTTCGTAACTTACTCTGAAGAATTTGCCATCCCAAATTACTAACTCACCATTTACTCCGTTTAATGTACCTAATCCAAAATCACCAAATTTTGAAACTTCTGTTAAAGTTAGATCACTATTATATTTTTTATCAAAAAAAGCTTGTTTTGAAGAGTACTGGTAAATGTAATCCTCAAGTTTAGATTGGGCAGAAATAAAGGAAGTGATAAACAATAAAAAGCCAGCTATAAAAAAATTAAAGTATCGCATTTAATTTCTCCAAAGGTAGATTAAACTCTTTTATCAATAATTTTGGCAAGGGTCTGTAAGCAAACTGAAGAATGAATAAGGCTCCAAAAATTAATAGGAAAATATTATTGCCGCTCATTATGTAGAATACAATATTGACCGTATTTCCGAACTCTAATAATGCTAACCTAATTATAGAATAATTTCTAAATATGCTTACAATTTCTTCAACCGGTTTTTCTGAAGAATTATTTTTAATAAAAACTTTTTGAATAAACTTAGAAAGCAAAATTATAATGGTGTTAAAAATTATTGCAATTATTTGTAATTCATCATTTGAAAAATAATCAAAAGTGAATTCGATTTGATTTGAAAGGAAAAGGAAAGAGAAAAACAAAAAAAGTTGCGAACCGATTATTGCAAGAAATATTATGTCCAGGTTTTTAAAATGTTTTTTTAACTCAGAAGTTTGCATTAGCTTTTTGATTAGTCAATATCAGCTAATACAAACTTGCCGTTAATTTTAACAAATTCAAAATTAGTAATCAATTTTTGTGTGCCGCTGTTAAATGTTACAGGTTGAATATACCATTCAACACCTTCTTTATTTGTTTTAATAGCTTCACCAAATGTATAGTTATCACTAATATCGATTAATGCTTTTATTTTCTTTAGTTTTCTCTTAACAACTTTTAATTCACTTTTTTCTGCCGGCTTAAAAGTATCTCTGAATTTTCTATCTTCATCACTTCCATCGTAAGCTAATAATCCTGCAGCAGTTTCATATTTTTTATTTTTGCTTATCTCAAAAATATTCTCGAGAGTATTGTTCGCGGTTATATCCTGCGCATAAACATAAACCGGTGAAAAAACTAAAACGACAAACAAAAGGCTAGCTAAATACTTTTTCATTTTTAATACCCATAATTTGTCTTTAAGTTATCAAAAATATTTTGAATTTTAAATACCATAAACTTTATACTTGCTTTTTTATAGCGCATAAAATGAGAAAGAGTTCCCAAAAAAGGGATGACTTAAAACACATTAATACATGAAGTGTTTTATCTGTTCTCCTTTTTCACCTATTTCTGCCATGGCTTCCATGCCGATTTTTAAGTGAAGATCAATGAAATTATCAGTTACTTTTTGGTCAGATTCTTCGGTCTTTACTCCTTCGGGTATCATCGGTTTGTCTGACACAAGCAGTAAAGCTCCTCTTGCGAGTTGGTTAACATAGCCCACAGTAAATATAGTCGCAGTTTCCATATCTATTCCGATTGCCCCAATTTTACGCAGATAAGTTTTGAATTCGTTATCCCATTCCCAGACTCTGCGGTTGGTTGTGTAAACTACGCCGGTTCGGTATTCCAACTTGTGTTTGATGATTTTATCGGAAACAAACTTATGAAGCTTAAATGACGGCAGTGCGGGCACTTCTGCAGGAATGTAATCGTTGCTTGTTCCTTCTCCTCTTATTGCGGCTATCGGTAAAATGAAATGCCCAATATCTGTAGTATGTTTTAAACCTCCGCATTTACCAAGAAACAAAATGCCTTTTGGATTGGTTGCAACAAGTAAATCCATAATTGTGGCAGCATTAGCAGATCCGATCCCGAAATTAATAATCGTTAAGCCACTACTGTTGGTTGCAGTTTGCATTGGCTTACCTTCTCCCTTTACTTCTGTGTTTGAGAGTTCTGCAAACTTAACAACATAATTATAAAAGTTAGTTAAAAGAAGGTAGTCGCCAAATTCATCGATTTTTGTGCCTGTGTATCTCGGGAGCCAATTTTTTGCTATTTCAAGTTTAGTTTTCATTTTTTGCCACAATTCTTTTTTCAAAATAATCATTAATTTTCAAAGCAAGCAATGAAAATAAATATCCAATTCCCCAACCCAATAAAGCGCCAACCAAAATATCTGAAGGATAATGCACACCAACGTAAGGACGAGAAAATGCAATTAACCCTGCACTAACCAAAAGCACCCACTTAAGTTTTGGGAATAGGCGATAAAAAAATACTGCTATTGCAAAATTATTAACACCATGAGAAGAAGGGAATGAATATGAACCGGAACAACCCAATAATGCGTTTGCATCAGTCAGTGCGTTGCACGGCCGTATTCGCTCAAATAAATTTTTAAGTAGAGAACTGTTTAATTGATCAGAAAATGTAATGACAAATATTGCACCAATGGCGGCTATTTTACCGATTCTTCCACCCTTAAAAAAAGCAATGCACCATAAAATTATATAAGCAATGTACCAGTTTTTTACATTAGTGATTAGTGTGAAAAATTTATCGAATACCGGATTTGACAAAGTATGATTGATAAAGTAAAATATGTTTAAGTCGATTGAGTAGAGAAAATCAGCCATAAATCCAAAAGAATTGTTATAATAATTTTTTTAGTATTCAAATTACTTCAAAAATAAGAATATCTTTTAGAAAAATGAATTTATCTATATATTTTCGCTTTTATTTTCCGATTATTTTTAATAATCTATAATCTTATTTTATTGCGAGGATAATTTTTTTTATTTCAGAATTTTATGAGTTTCGACGATAAACAATTCCTAATCGCACCACTTAGAATTATAGCCCATCTTGCTACTATTTCGGGGCTAAGTCTGTTATTATTTGAGATTAGCAGTTTTCCGGCACAATCACAATTAATATACATTACGCGCATCACTGCTGCTGTAATTATATTCTTAGTTATTGCACTTACTAATTTCAGTTTCAGCAAAAGCAATGCGAGTTTTCTTGCACATTTAGTATTGCTTTCGGTAATGCTTTCGTTTGGTGCAATAGTTTATTTTATACCTGAAACTCTTGTGCTCAACGTAACAATTGTATCACTAATAATTTTTACTGCTTCTCTTTTTTTAAGTTGGGATATTAAACATCAAATTGCGGTAGCAATCTATTACAACCTTATATTCGTTGCTTCAATTCTTTTTAATAACAATATTAAGCATTTTGACACAAGTAGTCCGGAAGCAATTTCTTACATTATTCTTCTTAGTATTATGGCAATAATTGCGGCTACTTTTAAAATGATAAAAGGCAAAGCCGAAGATGAAAAAGAAAAGATTGAAATTCAAAATCCAGCAGTTGAATACTTTTTCAAAAATAGTGGTGAGGGATTTTATCAGTCTGATATTAACGGAAATTTGATTCTCGTTAATAATACATTCAAAACTATGTTTGGATTTGAAAATGTTGATAGTATTGAAAAAATTAATCTGCTTAAAGACATTTTAAAAAATTACAATCAAAGAAAGTATTTGTTGGAAAATTATGAAAACGGTGAGACACAGATAAACGATATTTTACAAGCAAAAAAAAATGACGGCAATGAAATCGTAGTATCCATAAATGAATCCCTTATTTTAAATGAAGATAACACTCCCGATTATTTCATTGGTTTTTTAACTGACGTAACGGATAAACTAAAAAAAGAAGAAGAAAACGAAAAAGCTATTGCTGCGCTGAAAACGAAAATTAAAAAACACGAAGATGTTAAATTCAGCATTTTGAAAAACAGTGAATTCAAATCAAGATATTTATCAAATATTAACCATGATGTTAAAACTCCAATGAATTCAATAATGGGATTTTTGACATTAATTGAAAATGAACTTTATGAAAATCCGGAAGAATTAAAAGAATTTGCTAAAGGAGCTAAAATCTCCTCAGATGCTCTTCTTGATATGATTAATAATATTATTGACCTGGCAAGTATAGATAGCGAAAATGCCGTAGCAGAGCTTTATGAATTTCAGATCAAAGATGAACTGGAAAAATCAATATCTATTATAACTCCTGCCGTAAAGGAAAAAGCGCTTAAACTGAAATTTGAAATTGATTCTCAAACACCGATTACCCTTAAGGGTGATTTGATAAAGTACAGATTGATAATTAATAATATTTTGAATTTTTCAGTGAAGTCAACGCATGAAGGGGAAGTTGCAATAAGCGTAAAACCTGAGAAAGTTGAAAATGACAAAGTGAAAATTGTTACAATTGTTACTGACACCGGTAAAGGAATTTCAAAAGAGAGATTGAATCATCTTTTCAAAATTGAAGATTTGCTAAAAGATACTAGTAATAAAAAAGAACCCGGCCTAGGATTAGTATTTGCGAAAGAACTTGTAAAGCAGATGGGCGGTAAGTTTGAGATTTCATCCAAAATTAACAAGGGGTCTACTTTTAAATACACTGTAAACTTAGAGTATATTGGAACTGATAAAATCGGACAATTCCAAAAAGAACCAAAACCTGTTGCCCAAATTGATGACGAGCAGCCGGTTCCGCAGCCTGAGAGCGAAGCTGAAATTGAAAAAGTAATTCAAAAAGTTGAACCGCAAATTCATGAACCAATAAAAAAATCTTCTAAAAGAATTTTGTTAGTTGAGGACAATCCTATCAGCCAAAATATTGAATTAAAAGTTCTACGTGAAGTTGGATACCAGGTTGATGCCGTTTCTAATGGAGTAGAAGCAATTGAGGCAATAAAAAGCGGAAAATTCAAGCTCGTTTTGATGGATGTTGAAATGGCGGATATGGACGGAATTGAAGCGACTCAACGTATCAGAAGTTTGGATGACGATATTAAAAATATTCCGATAATTGCAGTTACTGCTCATTCAAGTATGAAAGATCGTGAGAGATGCTTAAACTCCGGTATGAATGACTATATTGCTAAACCTATCAATATAAATTTCTTGAAAATGACCATTGACCAATGGTTGACTAACAGATAAGTTTTTAGTTTGACAAACAAAAGGCAGGATTAAGTCCTGCCTTTTTCTATTTTAAAGAAACTATTCGTTTTCTATTTCTTTAATTGATTTCGCAATAATTGCAACAGCTTCGTGAATTTGTTCTTCAGTAATTACTAATGGAGGAGCAAAACGAATAATATCTCCATGAGTCGGCTTAGCAAGCAAACCGTTTTCTTTCATTTTAACACAAACATCCCAAGCTTCTTTTCCGTTTTTAGGCTTAATAATAATCGCGTTCAATAAACCTTTACCACGAACTAGTGTAATCATTTCTGAATCAATTTTTCTTAATTCTTCTCTGAATATTTCACCAAGTTTTTCAGCTCTTTCTGCTAAGTTTTCTTCTTTTACAATTTCTAAAGCTGCAATAGCAACTTTACAAGCTATTGGGTTACCACCGTAAGTTGAACCGTGTTCGCCCGGTTTGATAACAAGCATAATGTCGTCATCTGCTAAAACAGCAGATACCGGGAAAGCACCGCCTGATAAAGCTTTACCAAGAATTAAAATGTCAGGGCGTACGTTCTCATAATCACAAGCTAATAATTTACCTGTTCTTGCAATACCTGTTTGAACTTCATCAGCGATGAAAAGAACATTTTTGGCTTTACACATTTCATAAGCTTTAGTAATGTACCCTTCGTCAGGGACGAAAACACCGGCTTCACCTTGAATTGGTTCAACTAAGAAACCTGCAACATTCGGATCTTCCAATTCTCTTGCTAATGCATCCAAATCATTATAAGGAATTTTAATGAAACCAGGAGTGTGCGGGCCAAATCCTTTATATGAATCAGGATCAGTTGACATTGAAACTATTGTAATTGTTCTTCCGTGGAAGTTACCGTCACAAACAATGATTTTTGCTTTGTCTTCAGCAATACCCTTTTTGTCGTATGCCCATCTTCTGCAGATTTTTAATGCTGTTTCATCAGCTTCAGCACCTGAGTTCATTGGCAATACTTTATCGTAACCAAAATATTCTGTAATATATTTTTCGTATGGACCTAACGCATCATTGTAAAAAGCTCTTGAAGTAAGAGTTAGAGTTTTAGCTTGTTCCATCATTGTGTTGATTATTTTTGGGTGACAGTGGCCTTGATTTACTGCAGAATAAGCTGACAAGAAATCAAAATATTTTTCGCCTTCAACGTCCCATAAATAAACACCTTCGCCTTTTGATAATACTACAGGGAGGGGATGATAATTATGTGCACCGTGTTTATCTTCCAATGCAATTAGTTCTTGAGTTTTTGTTGTTTCTTCTACCATATCTTCACCTTAAATTAAAATGAGTTTCAAAAAAAATATTATGAAAATTATCAAATTTTATTCATAGTTCCGAATTATTTTGCAAGAAAAAAGAGCTCATTGTATTTTATTTTTTTGTTAAGCTCTCAAATTGTTTTTAGACGTCCATTTTTTTACTTTCGGCATTAAAATATTTGAGAAAAAAGGTGAAAATTAAAACTACGAATTTTACTGTCCGAACAGAGGGTAATACTGAATTAATTGATATTACCGACAAAGTGAAAGAACAATTGAGAGAAGTTGGCTTTTCAGAAGGCAATGTATTGGTGTTTGTTCCCGGTTCAACAGCAGGGATTACAACAATTGAATACGAACCTGGCTTATTGAGGGATTACCCCAAGTTTTTTGAAAAAATTATTCCTTCAAATCAGACATATCATCACAATGAAACTTGGCACGATGGAAATGGACATTCACACGTGAGGGCTTCTCTGCAAGGAGGTTCGATTACAGTCCCTTTCGTTAGCGGGAAATTATTGCTTGGAACTTGGCAACAAATAATTTTAATTGATTTTGATGTTAGATCGAGGAACAGAAATATAATTACACAATTTATTGGAGAATAGAATTGGCTAAAACTGTTACAATATTTGGCAGCTCAGTACCCCAACCTGGTGAGCAAGAATATGAAGATGCATACTTCTTAGGAAAGTGCTTCGGGGTAAATGGATTCAATGTCTGCTCAGGTGGTTATATGGGAATTATGGATGCAGTCTCAAAAGGGGCAAGAGATGCTGGTACTGAAGCACTGGGTATTACGCTTGATATTTATAATGCAACTCCAAGCAAATATTTGTCGCATAATTTTTCAGCATGCACACTTTTTGAAAGATTAGAAAGATTATTTGCTAACGGTGATGCTTATGTAATTCTCCCGGGCGGAACAGGAACATTAGTTGAATTGGCTTTGGTGTGGGAGTATTTTAATAAATCAATGATGGAGATGAAGCCTGCTGCAGTTTATGGTAAAATTTGGAAAAATTTATATGACGATATGGAAACAAGAATTGCGTTTGAAAAAAGAAAAACCGGTTCAATAAAATATTTTGAAGATATCAGTAAATGTGCAGATTTTATTGTGAAAGGATTGAAGGCTTAAAGATCGTTAATGAATTCCAAGGTAGCATCGTAAACCATATCAACGGTTAACTCTTTAATGCACTTAAATTGAATATCTTCTCTCGTGCAAATCAATGGCTTCGGAGAATAGAAGAAGCAAGGCGCACAATCCAAATTAAGAGAAATAATTTTATGTTTGGTTTTCCAAGGACGGATATAGTTTGTGTTTGTCGGGCCGATTATTGCAACAACCGGCAATACTATAGCTGAGGCCATATGCATCAAACTTGAGTCATTGCTAACGAATAAATTACATCTTTTCATCACAGCGATTGATTGCGGTAAGTTTTTGGTTTTAATCACATATGAATTTTCACTTCTAATTTTATTTTTAATATTTTCTTTTAAATCATCTTCTTCGGGACCGCCAAACAGAAAAATTTTTGCTTTATGATTTTCGATCAATCTTTTACCTAGTTCAGCAAATTTTTCCGGCTCCCATCTTCTTTTCATGTGATTTTTTAAAGTTGAACATCCGGCATGGAATCCAATAACTAAGTCGGTCTCTTTAATTTCAAGATTTTGTAAATAATTTTCTGCATAATTCAAATCTTCATTTGTAAAAGGAAAAATCATTGGTGGTATTTCATCAATACTTTTACCAATAAGTTTTTCAACAAGTTTTATGTTTTCTTCAACGTTGTGTAATTCATCGTTTTCCTGAATTGTTACATTGTTTAGCCAACCCAGATTTATGAAATTTTTTCGATTATAATTAACACCTGCTCTTCTTTTTGCAGCAACTAAAGTTGAAATAATATTATATTCTTTCCGGTTCGATGGGTAAACGTTAATTGTAGCATCATATTTTCTGCTGAGGCTGATAACAAATTTCAGTACATCAATTTTGCTGCGTTGCATAAAATCGAAGTAATGCACTTTATTAATTTGAGGTAACCGTTCATACAAATCTGCCGCACCTTTGAACATTGCCAAACAGTCTACTTCAGAATTAGGCAATTCATCTTTTAGTTTCTGCAAAGCAGGCGTGAACATTAATGCGTCGCCAATTCCGGAGAGTGTAAATAGAAGTATCTTCAATTTCAGTTGCAGTTTATTAAAAAAGAAGGCACTACAGAGAGTGCCTTAAATTTATTGTTCAATATCGATTTCGTTTTTGTTTACTTCTGAAGTATCAGCATTCATAATCTTTTTGATCAAATCAATTCTTTGCTGAACAGATGGATCATTTGGAACTAATTGCTGGATTCTTAAAAGGATGTCGAGTGCTTTTCCATATTGCTCTGAGTTCTCATATAATTCTAATAATACTAAATACGGACTGTATCTTCCACCTAAGTTTGAAGGATTTCTGGCAATATCTTCTAAAGCTGCCTTTTCCACATCAAGTATTATTTCATTGTATTTCTCTTCAGCACCAGCTTGAAAATACATTTGACCGATATCATGAAGCAATCTATAATCAATAGGAATTATATTACGAGGAATTTTTTCTTCCATCGCGTCAAGAGCTTTTACAGCTTTGTCGAAATCTCTGTCAATGTAAAGATTGTGTAATGCGTATCTCACAAATGCATTACGGTAATTTCTTGAAAGTCTTTTATGATTGTCATCCAAGAAAAGAGTTGGATCGTTTATTCCTCTAAACTTAAAACCGGGCTGATAATCTTTACTGTATTCATAATATTCAGGCTCTTCAAAAATTTGTTTTCCCATTATCTCAGCATTAACGTAATACTGACTAGGATTCTTTTTAGGTACAACTCTGAAGGCCAATCCTTCCATTTGTAAATAATCATTCATCCCAAGCTGACTGCTTTCAGCTGTTGTTACTGAGAAATAAACAGGCCTTATCCAAGCATTTTCACGAACGATATCCAGTGCAACTAAATCCTGAACACGTGCTGCACCTATTTGGCCAAACATTGCTCCCGGAGGCATATCCCAGCTAATTGAACTTATGGAATCAGGCAGATTATATTGAGCTAAAAGAGTGTCGGGTACAGGAAGATTTATTCTTGTTGTTTCCCAACGCACCGGCGTAATATTGTCTAACTCAACATCAGATAAACTCATTTTTATTTTTTCCGCACCGTGCGGTTCTGTATCACGAAGCTGGTAAATATACCACGCAGTGTTTAATAAACTTAAGTTCGCTACCCGAACATCTCTTCGAACTCCCTCAACATCCTGCAGGTACCAAAGCGGGAAAGTATCATTATCACCGTTTGTAAAAATGATTGCGTTTGGTGCGACACTTTGAAGCAAGTTGTAAGAGTAATCCCACGGTAAATAATTTTTTGTACGGTCATTTTCCCAGAAATTATTCAGCAGCATATTAGCCGGCACAGCAACAAAGCCCGCCACCATAATTACTGCAATTAAGGGATTCAAAAGCTTTTGCCCGGAGAAAGTTTCCTTTATAACATCAATAATTCCACGGATTCCCAACCCTATCCAAACGGAGAAAACAAAAAATGCACCGACATAAAAATAATCCCGCTCCCTCGGTTGGGGTTGCTGCTGATTCTGGTAATATGCCATAAGCCAGCCGAGGAAAACAAACATTACCAGGAATACAGCCCCCATTTTCCAATCCCGTTTAAAATGATAGAAGATTCCAAATAATCCTATTAGAAATGGTATTCCGAGTAATTCCCAGAAATTAACTCCGGAGTCTTGAACAGTCGACTCTCTTCCCACATAATTCCACAACAAATATCTATTAAACATGTGGTTCATTTGGTATGTAAGCAGAAAATCTAAATCGCTATCATAATTTGTAAAAACACCGGTTTGATGAGGTTCTTGCGAGTATCTCCTTTGAAACATTGGGTGTCTGCCATATTGCTCACGATCGAGATAACTGACCATTGATGAAAAAGTTTTAGGACTATTCAAATTTATCGGTGTATCCTGGCTTGATCTGATCGGTATCATTGTATAAGTTGTAAAACCAATAACTGCAAATAGTAAACACTTTGCAGCTAAGTTTAATGTTGGTTTCGATTCTTTTTGAGTCCAATAAATGATGTATCCAATAATTCCGATCAATATGAGTAACGTAATAATGCCAACAGTTGCATTATCACCGCTAACCAAGTAAAGCAAGTTCGGAATTTTTAATAATCCCGGATAAGCTGAAAGAAGTACTACTCCACCAATTATTATCGGTAAGTAAAATGAATTTCTGTCGAATAGCTTTTTCCAAAATATTGCTATAAAAATTATTGATGCAACAACAAAAATCATTACCATTCGCATATCAAAAGAAGACATCTCTTCAGAAGGTAGAGTTGAACCATGGGTTTGAGTTGACCAAAGTGCTGCCCCGATTAACAATATTAATCCGACATGACCTAAAAATATGTAGCTAGTTCTAAGAAGAGTTTCTTCATTATCAATAAATTTTCTGAACATAATTATCATTACAATTGAAACACTGCAAAGCACAGCCATCAAATGCACACCTGTCGAAAGTCCGACGAGATATGCAATTAATATTAAATACTTCTCGTTATCCGGCTCATCTGCTTTTTCATTCCAAACTAAAATCAACCAAGTGATAATCGCGATAAAGAAATTAGCGAAGGCGTAAACTTCTGCTTCAATTGCGTTAAACCAAAATGTATCCGCAAAAGCGAGTGAAAGCGCTCCAATTGCCCCGGCAACATAAGTGCCTAATTCATCAAACTTACTTTTATATTCACCTTTATTGTAATTCTCAACTAATTTAACTACTACCAAATAGAGGAAGTAAACAGTAAATGCGCTCGAAAGAACTGACATCATATTTACGCGAAAAGCTACATTATCTCCGATAGGAAACATTGAAAAGAGTTTTCCCATCATTAGCCAAAGTGGTGTTCCCGGCGGGTGAGGAACCTGCATTAGAAAAGCTGATGCTATAAATTCACCGCAATCCCAAAAAGATACATTTGATTGAACAGTTAATAAATAAACGAATAGTGTTATAAAAAATACGGCTGCGCCAATTATTCTTCGCAGTAAAGTTGAATCCATTAGTTCCTCATTAAAAAATTAGAATTGATTATTCACCACTATCGGGCTTTTTGAAAAAATGATCGTAATTTTTGCGTTCTCTGTTCGCATGATATTTTTCGTAATAGCCTTTCAATCTTGCCATGGAAATTTTGTCGAGGTCTTCTTCCATTTTATGCCTTTTTTTAAGCATACTGTAATCTTCATATTCCCTGGTATCCATTTTTCTTTCATACCTTCTCAAGGCTTCAAAATATTTATTTTGATCTCTGTAACTCATTTGTATTTAATTATTTGTGCAATTACAAACTTCTAATATATGAAATTTTTATATTTGGCATAATCAAGAAAATTTAAACAAAGGGAAATATTTGCAATTATACAAAAGCTTTAACCCGGCTGTTTCAATAATTTTACCAACTTTTAACAGAGCACAACTTTTATCGAGAGCAATTGAATCTGTGCTTAATCAAAGTTTTGAAGACTGGGAATTGATAATTATTGATGACGGTAGTTCAGACGATACTTATGAAGTTGTGAATAAATATTTAGTAGAGCATGACAACATCCGCTACATTAAGCACACAAACCGCTTTATTTCGCTTAGCTTGAATGTTGGTGTGAAAGCATCCTGCGGAAAATATATTACTTATTTAAGCAGTGATGATGAGTTTAAAAAAGACCATTTAAAACTTAGATGCGATTTTTTGGAAAAAAATCCGCATGTTGATTTCATTCACGGTGGACTTGAAATTATTGGCGATGAATTTGTAAAAGATAAAAATGACCTCTCAAAAAAAATTCATTTAAGTGAATGTAAAGTCGGGGGCACATTTTTTTATAAAAGGGAAGTAGCTGAAAAAATTGGAGGCTACAAAGATTTAAAGTATAGTGAAGACTCAGATTTTTACGACAGGGTTTACGAAAAATTTAAAATAGCAAAAGTTGATTGGCAAACTTACGTATATTATAGAGATACACCTGACAGTATTTGCAATAGTATTTAGATGATAGCAAATAAAGAGTTTGTCACTCTGAACTTGTTTCAGAGTCTTATCGTAGAATGTTTCAAAAATTGATCCCGAAACAAGTTTGGGATGACATTGCTTAGGTAAATTTATTATTTTTTAGTTAACTCTTGATTGCTTTTACCGAATACAAATACGGAATTTTATTGCCGAATTTTTTAATTACAAATTTATCTTCGCCAATTTTTTCCATGTCCGGAAAAACATTATAAACTGAAAACGGAAATTCCCTTATTGATTTTAACTGCAAACCCTTTTCCAACAAGCAAGTAATAACATAAGCCAAATCGTGATTCCAGCTGTAGTCTGTTCCACTGATGTTTGCATCTCTATCGGTGTAAGTTCCTTCAATTTCATCTTCAATTGGTTCGCCTGTGTGAAAATATGAATATTTGAAGTATTCAAAGTCGTCATCAAAAGCCCAAAGGTACGGGTGAAACTCAACCATGTAAAACATTCCGCCAGGCTTTAAGAACTTTGAAATTAATTCCGCCCATTTATTTAAATCCGGCAACCATCCGATCACTCCGTACGAAGTAAAAACGATATCAAATTTTTTATTCAAATGTTTTTCAATATCATAAATATTGCAGCAGATAAATTCAGCATCAAAATTCAATTCATCGTTTAACTGTTTTGCCTGTTCAATTGCTTTTTCCGAAAGATCAACACCGGTTACTTTTGCACCCATTCTTGCAAGAGAAAGGCTGTCTTGCCCAAAATGACATTGCAAATGTAAAATTGACTTCCCGCTTACATCGCTAAGTTCTTCTAGCTCGATAAACTTTAGTGAAGTTTTACCTTCTTTAAAACCGGCCACATCATAAAACTCTGATTTTACGTGCACCCCGGTTCTGTCGTTCCATAATTTTTTATTCGCTTCAAAAAATTTGTTCAGATTTTCCATACTCTATTCTTTTAATTTGAGGAACAAAAATACTGAATATTGAGTACGAACTCAAAAAATGAATCTTAAATTTAAAATCAGAAAACTAAAAAATGTCATTCTGAACTTGTTTCAGAATCTTGCCAGAATAGATTCCGGATCAAGTCCGGAATGACAAATCAAAAAATAAGGATCAAAAATTTGATTTAGAGTTTTTCTGAAACTATTTTCGTTACCTTAATTGAAATCTATTGGAGAAATAATGAGATACTTTTTAATTCTTATTTTATTAATAACTACAAATTGTGCTCAACAAACAGAAACAGATTTGACCACAAAAATTGATTCTGTCAGCTATTCGGTTGGACATAGCTTGGGGCAAAATATTAGAGTTCAAAATTTGGATCTGGAATTGGAAGTGCTAATTAAAGGATTGAAAGATGGTATTGGCAATGATTCGAGTTTACTTTCCGAAGAAGAAATTACTCAAATACTTGTGGCTTTTCAGCAGGAACAAATTCAAAAACAAAATGCAAAGTTAGAAGCAGAAAAAAAAATAAACCTGGAAGCTGAACAAAAATTCCTTGCAGAAAATAAAACGAAAGAAGGTGTTGTAACTTTACCAAGCGGACTGCAATACAAAGTAATTACAAATGGAAATGGCCCTAAACCAAAGGGGACTGACAAAGTAAAAGTAAATTATCGCGGTACTTTAATTGACGGTACTGAATTTGACAATTCTTACAAAAGAGCGCAACCGTTAACTTTTGAACTTGGCAAAGTAATTAAAGGCTGGACAGAAGGTGTTCAGCTTATGCCTGTTGGTTCAAAATTTATGTTTTACATTCCGTCAAACTTGGCGTACGGACCGAACAGAAGAAGTGAAATTATTGGTCCAAATTCATGTTTGATTTTTGAAATCGAATTGCTCTCAATAGAGAAGTAATTAAGTATACTTAGCTTTCTTGCTGCCTTTGTACATTTCGTATTTGTGCAGTTTTACTTCAAGCGGCCCATTAAATAAAGTAAGTTTTTTTGAAGGACGAAGCCCTAAGTTTTTTAGGGCTTCTTTGTTTGAAGTCAATATCCATGCATCGTAGCCGACGTAGTTTGCTTTTAATGCATCACCGATCATTTTATAAAAATCATTTATGTCATTCTTTTTCATTCTTTCACCGTAAGGGGGATTGATTATTAATGTCCCGCTACCCTCAGGCGGTGTCGACTGCGAAAACTGTTTCGTTAAAAATTTTACAGAATCTTTCAGTTCAGCATTACTTAAATTCTCTTCAGTAATTTTTATCGTGTTGGAGTTTATGTCGGAACCCAAAATATCAATTTCAACGTCTTTGATTTTTTCTTCGGATTTCTTTTTGATTTTTTGCCAAAGTACTGAATCAAAATCTTTCCAGTTCATAAAACCGAATTTATCTCGAATTAAGCCGGGAGCTTTGTTTGCTGCAATCATTGCTGCTTCAATCAAGATTGTGCCCGATCCGCACATCGCATCAACAAAATTTGTTTTGCCATCCCACCCCGAATGTTTAATAATCCCGGCAGCAAGCACTTCATTTAACGGAGCCTGGTTTTTACTTTTCCGGTAGCCTCTTTTATGAAGTGATTCTCCTGAACTATCGAGTGAGATTGTGCATTTCTCTTGATTGATATGAACATTAATTTTCAGTGATGGATTTTCAATATTTACATCCGGGCGTTCATTAAATTTATTACGGAACTGATCAGCAATAGCATCTTTGGTTTTTAGCGAAACATATTTTGAATGCTTAAAAAATTTGGAATGTACAACACTTTCAATTGAAAAAGTATCTTTGTTTGAAATGTATTTGCTCCAGTCGATCTTTTTTACACATTTGTACAACTCATCTTCATTACGGACATAATAAGTTTTAATCGGCACCAAAATGTTAAGAGCCGTTCTCAATTGAAGATTTGCTTTATAAAGTAGTTCTTTGTTCCCTTCAAAATAAACAGCACGGGTGGTGGTTTTTATCTCTTGTGCATTCAGCTCTTTTAATTCTTCAGCAAGAACGTTTTCCAATCCAAATAATGTTTTTGCAATTAACTTAATTTCGAAATTCCTTTAATTTGATAAATATTTTTCCGGTATAATTATGGGTTCTTTTTCGTCATACCAGATTATTGAAATAATTTTCCAGTTTTCGTTTTCTTTGATTAGCTGAATGCTGTTAACCCCTCTTTTGTAGGGCTTTGCTTCATAAGTGCTTAACCGATGTGCAATGTTGCCAAAGAGCTCTGTTTTTCCCCAGAGCTCCTTTTCTTCAAAGTATGTTTTTTTATTTTTAGTAATAGCGTCTTTGTACATTTGAGCAAATTCAGTTGGAGTCCATTTACCTGGGTTTGCTTCACTTGTTGAAACTAATTTCGCATCTTTAAAGAAAACACTTTCAAATTTTTCCCAATCTGGTTCACGGCTTTCATCTCTCGTAATTGAATCGTACAAATTGTCGATTACTATTTTAATTTTCTCGAGATCTTCTTTTTCAGTTTTTGTTTGAGAAAAATTCACTGAGACAGCCATTAAAAAAAGAATAATGATGTTTTTCATTTTATTTACCGTTCAACTTATTTCGGTACTACCCAAATGTTGTTTTCAATTTCCAGTTTAACGTCATCCAAATAAATTGCTTTGCCACTTCCATCTTTTCTAAAATCAGTTACAATGTCAACGTGTTGTGCCGACTCATTAAAGATACCTTGTGATTTAAATTCTTCAATACTTTTTTTGCCTTCTTCATTGCCGGGATCGTCAACATAACATTCGGGATAACTTTGTCCAATCGCAATGTGGAAAGTACCGCCAACTTTTTCAACAAATAATGGGTGTTTTAAAACTTTGCTGATTCCGTTATTCATTCCAAGTGCGCATTCACCAAGTCTGTGCGAACCTTCGTCGGTTTCAATAATCTTTTGAAGAGCTTCGTGGCCTTTATCTGCAGAGTATTCAACAATTTTTCCGTCTTCAAATTTTAGGTAGATACCTTGAATATCTGTTCCGCCTTGGAATACCGGGAGGTCAACAAATATTTCACCTTCAACCGTGTTTGCATCCGGACTGGTAAAAACTTCACCATCGGGGAAGTTTCTTTTGCCGGTACATTTAACAACATTTCTTCCGGAGATATCCATTTTCAATTCAAGCTCGTGATCTTTATTAGGACAATGTGTAATCACACGAAGTTCATCACTCTTTAATAAGGTTTGATAAATATCTTCTTCAACTTCGTCAAGTAATCGCGGATCAACTGTTGAAGCACTGACAACAACAGTTGTGTAATCTTCAAGTGTTAAACCTTCCATATCTGCAAAACCTTGTGTCGGGAAAAGAGTGAGTACCCACGGTTTTGAAAGTCTTATATTTTTAATTGGTGCGTCGGCTTTCATTACTTCCTGTGCAAGTTCTTCATTTACGCCTTGAAAAAACTCAGTGTTTTGAACACCAAGAATTTCGATATATTTTGTCATTGCGTTGTAACGGTCAAAATGCCATTGGGGTACGTTTTCAATCTGCTCTTTACTGCCATGCTTTGCAATTGAAGCTCCCCAAACTTTTCCCCTATCATTATCTGGTGCAACAATGTTTATATCAGCTATTGCACCTTTTTCATAAATTTTATCCTGCATTACTGAGATTAATGGCCAGCAAATGTTTTCTCCTTTTACCATTACAATATCATCTTTGGAGATTCCGCCAAGTGAATAATCTAAAATGTATTCTGCCCAAATTTCTAAATCTTTTTGATCAATTTTTGCACTCATTTTTTCCTCTTTCTGATTCAATTATTTAATATTTTACGAGATCAATGTATTATTAATTTTCCCAAAACTAAATCTAATAATAATATGTTTAGAAAAATACCATTAGCGATATTTCTTCTTTTTCTAATTCAATTTACTTCTTGCTCAAGTAACCGCGAAATCATATCGTACGAACCATTAGAGCAGATTCTTAAAAAACCATTAAATGAATGGACTTTGGGTGACTGCAATAAAGTTATAAAAAGTTATTCAACACATAATGAAAGAGGGTATTCCAAGATGAAGAAGATGTCTGCAAATAATGTAAAAGTTTACATTACTGCAGTGCCCTTGCATGAACAAACGATTAAAGCAAGAGTTAAAAAAGAAGCATTGGTAAGGAGATATACTGATAATGATTTTATTTTAAGACTTAAAGAAGAACTCGAGTTTTTTACAAATAAAACTGTCGATATTAATTCAGGAAAAATAATCCTAAAATCTGGTATTGAGAATCAAAAACTAAAGGCATTATCATTTGATGTAAATATTGAAAATATCACAGATCCAATAGTGGGTTTAGAAATGTATAATGCAGAACTTGGATTTTTTATTGAATCCAAAGATGGAAAATTTGGCAGAGTGACCGAATTATACAGTCATTATTATGAAGATTATTTTATCCTTTATGATCAGGTAAGTGCGATTTTTACATTTTCATTAATTGATGATTCAAGCGAAAAGATTTACAAGAATGATATCCTTACTGAAGGATATCAACTTGTCTTTAATGGATTGAGTGTGGAACCTGTTATATTAAAATGGTTTTAAGTTTTATTCAACTTTTACAAAAGTGAAAGCAACTTCTTTTGGTTCACCATTTTCCACACCATGGATAGTAACTTCAATTGTGTTCTTTTTTGTAAAATGATAAATAAGTTTTTGCGGGAAATCATGCTCAGGATTCTCAAAAACAAAATTGTCATTTTCGGATGAGGTCAAATAAAATAGTGCGGGCTTCTGGTTTTTAGGGGCTGCAATATATGCCCAGAAATTTCCAACCTTCTTCACATATAAAACTTCGTTTATTTTCTTTTGATTATTCTTTGTTGAAAAACTGATCCCGGTTATTTCCGTGTCATCTTTTATCGTCCATTCTTCATATGCTTCAAATCTGTCGGTATCAATTTTCCATTTACCGGGGAGCAAATTTAAAATTTGATCCTGTCCATTCATTGCAGAAGATAAAATTATTAAGGAGAGCAAAATTTTCATTTTAGTCATTTAACTTCCTTTCTAGATTTCCTTCTTCAATTTAATTAATTGTTTTGAAATTTGTTGCTGAGTTGAATCAATAATTGTATATCTCAAAATCTCAAATTTATTTTCATTGTTAATTTTATATTTATCTATTTCAGTTGTACTTTTTGAATAAAGTTGTGAATACTCATCAAATTTCAATTCATTATTTGTTTCTTTCCAGAGTTTCGTAATTATTCCCGAATCAGTTTTATCATCCAATCTCATTGAAAGCCAAACTTTATTCAGCTCTCTGTAAGTTAACATCCCGACTTCTTCATAATTTGATTCAGACTTTAATTCGTAAAACATAGAAATACCGTTTTGAGTTTTCCACCCATTCAATTCGATGTTCTCTATTTTAGTTCCATTATTAGTTGAATCGGAAATTGTCCCTTTCCAATTTCCCTCGAGAAAGTGAAATCTTTTGCTTTCTTCGGATGTACTATAGCTATCGTCCGAATATGAATGGAATGTCTCATTTGGATTCGGCCATTCCGGAATATTTTTTTTACGGAAGTTCTCCATTATCCAATTTGTTCTCCAGGTTTTACCGGTATCCAAAGAGGAACCGTCATTCCAGCGGTATGAAGTGTCTGTAATATCTGAAAATGTGAAACGGCTTTTAATTAATCTGCCGTTTTGATTCGGATACTGATTGAAAATTTCGCCTCTATTAAAACGGAAATTACCAGTTAAAAAGAAAAATCCTCCATTGTTAGGCTGAGGCCAGTTTAAGCACACGATCCATTTATCTTGTGCTTTATCATAGTAACGGAGACTGAAACCTTTTACTAAATTGTTGTTTCGACCGGTGCCATCCCAAAATTCCATAATTGCTTTACCATCTAAAACCGGCCAAACTTTGAGGTATCCTTCACCTTCATCTTTCCAAGAATTGTCATCTTGCCTAAACCGGTTGTTCACATACCACTCGCCAATCCAAAAATCAAATTGGCGAGCTTTTTTAAATGACCAATCATCTGAATAAAACTTTTTATCATTTATTATGAATGAATTGAAAATGGAAAATGAAATTATTGATAATGCTGTAAGTCCGAAAAAAGAAATTATGTTTTTCAATTTTTTTCTCCTCTATTTTACAAATCTTGTCCTCCAAGCTGCTTTACTAGCGAAGAAGAATCATCTTTTTACTTTCGATGAATGATCCGGCCTGAAGAGTATAAAAATAAATTCCACTTACCAATTGTTCAGCATTAAACTGTACGTCGTATGTTCCGGCTGACTGTTGTTCGTCAACTAAAGTTGTAATTTGATTCCCAAGTACGTCAAAAACTTTTAACTTAACTTCACTGATGGCTGATAAATGGTAACTAATAACAGTATTCGGATTAAACGGATTCGGGTAATTTTGATTTAGTTTGTATTCTGAAATGATTTCAGAATTATTTTCTTCAACATCTGTTACATTATCAATCACACCCTCAATTTTTCTTACTAATACCGGGTTAATATCTTGTGCAGAATTTGTCGAAACCTTATCGCTTATATAAATGGTATTGCCGTCGGGACTGAGTCCAATTCCGTTTGGCCTTGAGAAAGTTGCCGAAAAGGCGTCCCCATCATCATTGCCGTTATTTCCTGAACCTGCCAATATTTTTGTAGTTCCGTCTAATTCAACTTCGTAGATTCTGTTTCCGCCACGGTCAACAACATAGAGCCTTCCGTTTCTGTAAGTTAAATGTCCGTTATTACTGCCTGGCAAAGTAGCTATAACTGAGACCTGTCCTTCGGGCGTAATTTTGACCACAAAACCATTATTAAAATTACAAGTATATAAGTTGCCATTTTCATCTGATGTAAGTCCATTCGGACAGCTCAATAAAATGCTTTGTGCAAGTATCGTTGAACTTCCGTCAGGGTTAACTTTTCTTATTGAATTTGCACCGCAGTTTGCAACGAACAAAACACCGTCTTTATCAATTGCTACCCCCACTGGGCTAGCGTGTCCTGAAGAAATATTTTCAACATTTCCGTTAGCATCAATTCTGCTAATAACTCCTGAATTGATATTTGACTGGTAAAGAAATCCGTCGTAGTAAAAATTTCCCGAAGCACCGTTTAATCCGGTTGCGAAAACTTCTACTTCACCATCCGGTGAAATTTTGTAAACTTCTTCTCCACCGCCTGATAATGTTTCCCCAAAGTTTGCGACGTAGATATTTCCGGAACTGTCTACAGACAACCCCCCGCTTGCATTTAATTGACCGGTTAAAGTTGTTACTTGCTGAGAATGTATTAAAGTGCTGATTAAAAATATAAATGCTATAGTCGATATGACTCTCATGTTTCCCCCATTTTTTTGTTTTGTTGAAAATTACGGGGTGAATTTAGCTTTAATTATTCGACAAGTCGTCTCATTTGCGGTTGGTGAGACCAATTTGAGTTTAAAATCCGCTGAACCAATCCAATGTACTTTTGAACCATGGGCTTTCGGAACCTTCGTGATCTTTTCCGTCGTAACCAATTATTGAAATTTTTTGTGGATCAGCACCATTGCTAAGAAATTTTTGATACGTATTAAGCGAATTTTGATAATAAGTTGTTGAATCATCTTTCCCGTAGTGAAGCATAGTTGGAGTCACAGGGGTCCAATTATAAATATTGCTTTCAACTAATTTTAATTTCACCTTATTATTTGGATTTGATTCAAACTCGTTAAGGAAAGATTGATTGTATAAGGTATCGTGATTTAAGACCCCGTTTGCAAAATCAATTGAGATAACATTTTCTGAGAAAAAATTATCTTCAAATGCGCCGGGTAGATTCAGAATTTTTTCAAATTCACTTGCGTAGGGTTCTTTGAAGAAATCTGATAAAGGATTGCTCCAATCATAAATTTGATGGAAAGTAATAATAATATATGCACCTCCTAACGCTTCTGTCGGTGTGTCTCCAAGTATCCTGTTGGTAAATGTATAATCCATATCATAGGCTCCGGAAGCCGGGGAAGATGCGATTAAGTTAATATTCAAACCTGGATTTTGTTCGATTCTTCTTTGGGCGCCAAGTACAATATTTGCTCCTTCTGAAAATCCTGTTATAAAAATTTTATTTTCATAGTTTACATTATATTGATCCAATAAATCTTTTGCTGAATTAATAATTCCAACTACTGCTTCTGCACCAGGTTCCGGCAGAAGCCACGGATGAAATTCGTTAGCAGATTCTCCGAATCCTATGTAATCAGGTGCTAAAACTATATAGCCTGCTGATGAAAACTGTGTAAACCTGTGAATAAAATTTCCCTTCACAGCATTAGAAGGAGCCCAAGAATCTCTCTGAAGCGTTCCGTGATTATCTATTAATATGCTGGGTGTTTCAATATCTTTTGGAATTGCTACCGCACCGGAAGCAGTAATATTTTTACCTTTATGATTAATATTATATATAATTTTATGGACAGAGACATCATACTTAAAATACAACATCACATTAGTAAAACTGCTGCCGTTTTTAATTTCTTCAGCGGTCATTTCGAATAATTTGTTTGGTATTTCTTGTGAAGTGTTTCTAATAGGATTTGAAGATTCATCACCGCTGCAAGCAACAATAATTATGAAAACAATAATTAAGTATTTATAATTACTCACAAAACCCCCAAAAGTTTTTACAAAAATTATTGAAAAGTAAAAGCCAAAATAGGTTTAATCATATTTTAATAAATCATATGTATATATGGTTTTTAATCTAGATTACCCTGAAATGACGATAATTAAACTATATGTTTTATTGGAAGTTTTAAGAGTTGATTATGGCAATAAACTATTTCAGTTTGCTAATTCTTCTATGTTAATCAGCTTTAAATATTCGGTTGGCGTAAGCCCAGTATGTTTTTTAAATATTCTATTAAAAGATGCTTTTGAATTAAAACCTGAATCAAGCGCAATTGCAAGAATAGTTTGAAGATTTCTGTCTCCATTTTTCAAGTTTTCTTTTACTTCGTTTACCCGATATTCGTTAATAAAGTCGTTAAAAGTTTTTCCGAGCGCTTTATTTAAAAACTCAGAAAACTGCCGCACTGAAATATTAAGCTTTGATGCTATATCGGAGTATTTTAAGTCGGACTGGAGAAATAACTTCTCACTTTGCATAATTTTATCAATTTTCATTAATGTTGAATCAATAAATTCTTGATCGAATGTTATGCCGTTCTTTCTTTTTTTTATAATATTGATTGGTTGAAATTCTTCCGGCCGCACAACAGCCAAATATCCAATTGAATAAAGAATGATAGAGAAAACCGCAAAAGGAACTTTAGTGAGTAACTGAGGGGCGATGCTTGTTAAAAAGTAAGCAGATAAAATCAAAAGCAAACCAATAAAGAATAAATTCATTAAAAGAATAAAAAGAATTAACCAGTTTAAATAGGCATCTGATAAAGCTTTTTTATTTGCCGGCTTTGTCCGTTTATAGCACGAAACCAGGTGAAAAATATAAAGGAAATATAAACTGCCTTGAATTGGTTTAACCATTGTCATAGCATAATTATAAATTGATCCACCAGGAGGGACTATTTCTCCGGTTATATATTTTAATTTTATTGTAGCAGGTAAAATGTAAAACGGTGCTAATTTGAAAATAAATAAAGCAAACGGAATAATGTGAAGTAATGATAAAACGCTAAGATTGATTTTTTCTTTTAATAGTATTTTTACGTAATAATAAGTCAATGGAGGCAAGAGATACCAAATCGGGACAGTAAGTAAACTGAAATGGGGGTTCTCTAAGAAAAATCCCATCTGACCCAAAAAAATATCCAATAAATAAAATGAAAGTAAAAACAGTATGATCGACAAAAGTAAGTTTGGTTTTCTATCACCTTTTTTCTGAAACAGAAAAGTGAAGCCGATGAAAAAACCTTGGAATGTAGCGACGGCATAAAATACCGTCCAAAAATTTATATTAGCTTGCATTTAGTTTCATAATGATTCTGTCCGAAGCTAATAAAAGAGAGTTTGTAAATCAAGATCACAAATTAATCATAAAATATTCTATTAATAGTCATTTAGTACCTAAATTTTCCCCACTGGAATTTTGCGTCCATAATTTTTAGTACAAGTATTCTCCTTTTCGTCTACGTCAAATCCTGCACAGCAGCTATAGGAAATACAATGTTAAGGGTAAACTTGGTGGTTCTTGCTTATTTAATGTTTTTCTTCTCAACTAATTTATTATTTGGAATAATACAGCCATTTAATAATAATTTCCAAAAATCATTAGCCTCAGATGTTAATCTAAAGCAAAATGTAATAGATGAGTTAGAGCAATTTCTTGATTTACATCAAGAGCTAAAAGTAAATTCAATTTCGATTATAAAGAATGAAAAGTTGGTTTTTGAAAAATATTTTCACGGGTTTGACTCTAATAAAAACATCAAATTAAAATCGCTGGGTAAAAGTATTACTTCTATTTTGCTTGGGATAGCTATTGATAAAGGTTTCATAAGAAGTGTTGATGAACCGATTATTTCTTTTTTCCCTGAGTTTAAAAAATTATCAAACTGGGATAACAATAAAGAAAAAATTACAATCCGTCATTTAATTACCATGTCTGCCGGATTAGACTGCGGTGCCGGATCGAAAACTAATAAATGTATAAGTGAAGTATTTTCTGCAGAGGATATGTTTGAAGCTTATTTTCAATTGCACTTAGCAAGCAAACCGGGTAGTACCTGGTTTTATAACGACGGTAATGTAATGATAATAAATAGAATTATTGAGTTAGCTTCAAATATGAGACTTGATCAATTTCAGAAAAAATATTTGGACTCATTTTTAGGGATTGAAGGTAATTATGCTATGGTAGAAATGCGCCCGAAAGATATGGCAAAGATTGGACAGCTGATTCTAAACAGAGGAAGATGGAAAGGTCACCAGATTGTATCTGAACAATGGGTAAATGAATCATTAAAAGTACATTTCCCGGTTAAAGATTCATTTATGGGAAAAAGCTATGGATACTTTTGGTGGCAGTATAAATTTATAGCAAACGGTAAGGAATTTTTAACACATTATGCATACGGAAACGGAGGACAGTTTATCTTCATAATTCCTGATGAAAACTTGGTTGTTGTATTCACCGGGGATAATTATAATAGTTACAAATCCATAAGAGAACCAATATCTTTACTTTTGAAATATGTATTTATGGCTGTATAAATTTTATTTAACAGCTGTAGTAATACATAAAGCTCTTTAATAATTTAAAACTGACCCAAGCCACTTTTCAACTTCTTCAACGGATAAATTTTTTCTCTTCGCATAATTTTCAACTTGCTCTTTTGAGATTTTTCCGGTTGTAAAATATTTTGCATTCGGATTAGCAAAATATAATCCGCAAACCGATGCTGCCGGATACATCGCCAAACTCTCTGTTAAAGTAATTCCGGTATTTTTTTCAACATCCAGTAATTTGAAGAGAGTTAATTTTTCAGTATGGTCGGGTTGTGCAGGGTAACCGGGTGCCGGACGAATACCTTTATAATTTTCTTTAATAAGTTCTGCATTGTCTAAATTTTCATCAGCAGCATAACCCCAATCTACTTTTCGAACTTTTTCATGCAGCAATTCTGCGAAAGCTTCGGCTAGTCTGTCCGCAAGTGCTTTTACTAAAATTATGTTGTAATCATCGTGAGCTTCTTCAAATTCTTTTGTCAGTTTTTCGATTCCAATTCCTGCAGTTACCGCAAATCCTCCTATGTAATCTTGAGTCCCAATTTCTTTTGGGATTACAAAATCTGACAAAGCAATATTGGGGAATTTATCTGCTTTTTTGGATTGCTGACGGATAGAATGAAATTGTGTAATTTTTTTACTCCCATTTAGGTGGGAATATATTTCAATGTCATCCCCAATTGCATTTGCAGGGAATAAGCCAAACACACCTTTTGCAGTGAGTAATTTATTATTACAGATTTTATTGAGTAATTCATTTGCATCATCAAATAATTTTTTTGCTTCGTTGCCGTAATTCTCGTTTTCAAAAATTTCAGGATATTTTCCTTTTAATTCCCAAGTAAGGAAGAACGGTGTCCAGTCAATGTATTTACGAATTTCTTCTAAAGAGTAATTGTCTAAAACTTGAACGCCCAATTGATTTGGCTTAGTAATAATTTCGTTTTCCCAATCTATTTTTAGTCTGTTATCTCTTGCCTTAGTCAAAGGCAAATATTCTTTTGTAGATTTTTTATTCGAATAATCTACTCTTAGTTTTTCATATTCATCTTTTATATTATTAACAAATTTTGAGTTTGCTTCTTCATTTATCAAATTACTCACAACAGGAACACTGCGGGATGCGTCAAGCACGTGAACTGTTGGTCCGCTAAAGTTTGGTTCTATTTTTATAGCTGTGTGAATTCTTGAGGTTGTTGCTCCTCCAATCAATAATGGTTTTTTGATCTGCTGTCTTTCCATTTCTTTAGCTACGTGTACCATTTCATCTAAAGATGGAGTAATCAATCCGCTCAAGCCAATCACATCAACATCTTTTTCAATTGCGGTTGAAAGAATTTTATCGGACGGAACCATTACGCCGAGATCAATTATATCGTAGTTGTTGCAGCCAAGCACAACGCCAACTATGTTTTTACCTATGTCATGAACATCACCTTTTACCGTAGCAAGCAGAATTGTTCCTTTACTTTTTGTGTTGCCAGTTTCGGCTTTTTCTTTTTCAATAAATGGAACAAGGTAAGCAACAGCTTTTTTCATTACGCGTGCACTTTTTACAACTTGCGGCAAAAACATTTTGCCGGAGCCAAATAGATCACCAACGGCTCCCATGCCATCCATTAAAGGCCCTTCAATAACTCGAAGTGGTGAAGGGTACTTTTGGCGGGCTTCCTCGGTATCCTCTTCAATAAATTCTGTAATGCCTTTGATCAACGAATGCTTTAATCTCTCTTCAACTGATTCATTTCTCCATTCTAAAACTTGCTCTTCTTTAGCGGAGTCTTGTCTTACATTTTCTGCAAACTCAACTAATCTTTCTGTTGAATCATGCCTTCTGTTCAGTAATACGTCTTCAACTCTTTCAAGTAAATCTTTTGGTACTTCTTCATAGATTTCAAGTTGCCCGGCATTTACAATCCCCATATCCATACCGGCTTTTACAGCGTGGTACAGAAATGCGGCATGAATAGCTTCTCTTACTTTGTTGTTGCCACGGAAAGAAAATGAAATATTACTGACGCCGCCGGAAACTTTTGCGTGCGGTAGATTTTCTTTGATCCACTTAGTAGCATTTATGAAATCAACTGCGTAATTGTTGTGCTCTTCAATTCCGGTTGCTATCGCAAATATATTGGGGTCTATAATAATATCTTGTGGAGGGAAGCCGACTTGTTCAGTCAATATTTTATACGCTCGTTCTGCAATTTCGATTTTTCTTTCGTAGGTGTCAGCTTGTCCTTTTTCATCGAACGCCATTACTATTACTGCCGCACCATAATTCAAGATTTTCTTTGCATGGTCTATAAACTCTTTTTCACCTTCTTTTAAACTTATTGAGTTAACAATACCTTTGCCTTGTAAACATTTTAATCCGGCTTCAATTACAGTCCATTTTGATGAGTCAATCATGATAGGCAGCTTAGCGATATCCGGCTCTGAGGCCAATAGTTGGAGAAATTTAACCATAGAGTTTTCAGAATCGATCATTGCTTCATCCATGTTTATATCGAGCACTTGAGCCCCGCCTTCAACCTGATGCCTAGCAACACTTAATGCTTCTTCAAAATTTTCTTCCTTAATTAATCTTGCAAACTTTTTTGAGCCCGCAACGTTCGTTCTTTCGCCAACATTTATAAAATTTGAATCGGGGCGGAATGTTAAAGGCTCAAGTCCACTGAGAATTAAATAAGGTTTTATTTCTTTCGGTTTTCTTGGTTTAATTAATTTTACCATTTCTGCAAAAACAGCAATGTGATCCGGAGTAGTACCACAGCATCCGCCGACGATATTGTAAAAGCCTTCGTTGCCAAATTCTTTTAATGTTTCTGCCATCAATTCCGGAGTTTCATCGTATCCTCCAAACTCATTCGGTAAACCCGCATTTGGGTAAAGGCTTGTATAGAAAGGAGAAATATTAGACAACTCTTCAATGAACGAGCGCATTTGTTTTGGGCCAAGTGCGCAGTTTAATCCTACTGATAAAATGTCTTTCGCATGAGAGATGGAGTTATAAAATGCTTCAGTTGTTTGGCCTGATAAAGTTCTTCCGCTTAGGTCAACTATAGTACCTGAAATCATTATCGGCAATGATTTATTTATTTCATCGAGATACTCTCTAATTCCGAAAAGAGCAGCTTTCGAATTTAACGTATCAAAAATGGTTTCAACTAAAATTATGTCGGAACCGCCGTCAACTAATCCTTTTGTTGCTTCTTTATACGATTCTTTAACTTCATCAAAAGTAACTGATCTAAATCCGGGATTATTTACATCCGGGGAAATAGAAAGTGATTTACTTGTTGGTCCCAAAGCTCCTGCAACAAAACGTGGTTTATCCGGATTTTGTTTTGTGTATTCGTTCGTGATTTCTTTAGCAATTTTTGCAGACTCAAAATTTATGTCGTAAACATAGTCCTCAGTTTTATATTCTTTTTGGGAAACGACACTTGCGTTGAATGTGTTTGTTTCAATTATATCAGCACCGGCTTCAAGATATTTTTTATGAATTTCTTTAATTACATCGGGGCAAGTAACAGATAGTAAATCGTTATTGCCTTTTAAATCAACAAGATGGTCTTTAAGCTTTTCTCCCCTAAAATCAGACTCACTCAAATTATAACTTTGAATTAGGCTTCCCATTGCTCCATCAATAACTAAAATTCGCTCTTCTAAAATTTGTTTTAAAGTTGTTATCATAACAATAAATTTAAATTTAATTCAATAAAGTTAATTATAAGACGTAAAATATTTTTTATTTGTTCAACAATATAATATTTAAAACGATCAAATTATAGTAGCTTAGTTAATATAAAATTAATAAAAAAACCCCGACTGCCAGTCGGGGTTCAAATTTTCGCACCCAATGCGAAACCCAGCCGAATCTTAAGCTCCTTTCAATGATTCTTCAATTAAATATACTTTTTTTAATTACAGTATAAATAGCAAAAGATTGCTATTTGTGATATAGAACACTAGGAATCTAATCCGACAAGCCTGCTCGACAAAGCATATCTTATCAAGTCTGCATTATTTTTTATTTCCAGTTTTTGTACGATATTTTGTCTGTGATTTATAACAGTGAATTGACTGATATTTAATTTATCAGCAATTTCTTTGTAGGTTAAACCTTGCACAATGTATTTAACAATTTCTTTTTCTCTTTTTGTTAAGTGGTCTTGTGATTGATTTTTTTCAAATTTCTTTATATCGTTTGTAATTTCTTTTGAAAAATATTTTTCACCATTTAAGATTGAATTGATCGCTTCAATCAACTCTTCTGTATTGGATGTTTTTAAAACATATCCATCCACATCATTTTTAATAGCATCATTTATATAATTACTATTATGGTGCATTGAAAGAATAATTACTTTTGCGGATTCGTCCATTGATTTGACTTCTGTAAGTGCAGAAATTCCATCAGAGTTAGGCATTTCAATATCGAAAATGGAAATTTCCGGTTTGTTTTCTCTGAATTTTTCAATTGCTTCTTTTCCTGTTGAAGCCTCGGCAATAACTTCTAAGTTTTCGTATTGGCTAATTGCCGCAATTAACCCTTCTCTAAAAATTGTATGGTCATCTGCTATTAGTATTTTAGTTTTCATTCTTTACCAATGGAATATTTATAAAAATAACGGTTCCTTCTTCTATTTTAGACTCAATATGATAGTCGCCACCCAATACTTTTACTCTATAAATCATATTGCTAATACCAGAGTACTTATTAACATGCTCATTGTCAAATTCAAATCCTTTTCCGCTGTCTTCAATTTCAACAAATAATCTATTTTCCCTTTTAAAGATTTGGACTGTAACTTCTGTAGCTTGAGCGTGTTTGAAAATATTATTTAATGCTTCTTGAATTATTCTGTAAATATTAATTTCTATTTTGAAATTACCAATATCTTCTAAACCATAAGTTTTTAAGTTAACATTAAACTCTGAGATTTCTTCAAACAATCCGCACAAATTTTCTAAAGATTTAATGAAGCCGTATTTTTCCAAATCCACAGGGTGAAGAGAGTGAGTAACTTTCCGTACTTCACTTGAAGCTGTTGTTAATATCTCTATAGATTTATTAATGTTCTTTTTCAATTCATAATTAGTTTTTGGAAGTAATGTGGACAAGAAATATTTAGCGGAAACAATTAATTGTCCGATACTATCATGCAATTCCATTGAAATCCTTTTTCGTTCGGCTTCCTGAGTATTGAGAATTGCATTCGAGATTTTTATTTGCTCATCCATTTTCTCTTTAATTAATTCGGAATTCTTTAATTCCGTAACATCTTCAATTAAGCAAATAATGTTTGTTATCCTGCCATTTTCTCCTTCTATTGAGTAAAATTTAATTTTTAGCCATAAGCCTTTTTCGCACATAAAGGATTCATTTGAATCAACGAAAATTGGCTCAGTTTCAAAATATTTTTTTGAACTAAATAATTCTCCCAACGTATCAAATATATCTAAAGTGGATATGTTAAAATCTTTCCATAAATCAAAAATGTTAGCGATCTTTGAAATATTTTCGCCAAATAGTTTTTCATATTTTTCATTGTTTCTTATAATCCTGCCTTTTTTATCTATCACTAGAACAGCTATTGGCGACTGATTAATTAATTCGGTTAACTGCAGAGTCCTTTCGTCAACTTCTCTTTCAAGATTTTCATTTAATTTAGATAATTCTTTTTCAGCCTTCTTCCTATTCTCAATTTCATATTCCAACTTATACCGTTGTGCGAAGAAAGATTTTATGAGAGAAGCAATTCTGCCAAACTCATCATTGCGGTTTGCCAATCCCTCAATTGGTATTGTCGTACCTTTGTTTAATGAATCGGAAATGCTGTTTACTGGTTGATTTATTAGCTTGTTCATCATTATCAATAACAATACAAACAAAAATGTGGCAAACAAAAAATAAAGAGCATAAAAATAAATTGAAGAATTACTTAGGCTACTCAAAAAATCAGAATGATAATTTGTTAATAGATAACCAATTGTTTTATCATCCCAATCTTTAAGAGGAATGGAGAATACAGTTTCCCAATTTTCGTAATCAATATTAAGTGCTTGATTAATTAATGAAAATGATGTTTCAGTAGAAGTAAAACTTGAGATTTCAGAAAGAAATTGTCCTTCAATAAACTTTGCGACAACAATGTACCCATCGTCTTTTGATTCAATATATTTTTCATAAGATTTATTTATTGATGTGGCAATAAAATGGCAAAGCTTGTTATCAACAGAGTAGTAAAAATCCAGAGCTTGATAAGTCTTTAGGGTATCGTAGAAATCTGGTGCAAAACTCGGGAAGTTTGATAATATTTCTACATCGTTAACACTGTGAACTAGTTTGAATTTGTCGTCAAAGACCCAAACTCCGTCAAGTAAATATCCTTCAAGCATCCAGTTAATATTTTCTTTTTCAAACTGTTCGTATGGGGATTTTATATATTCTGCGAGATCTGCCCAAAAACCATATTCTTCGGTTATTACTGTATAAAGATCCTGAGTTCTAAGTTCAAATAATTCTTTAACAGCTTTTTGTTTTTCCAAAGAGTTTCTTAAAAATATATCGTTTAACTTATCTGTTTCTTTGCTAATGAATAGAAAAGTTGTAATTGAGAAAACCCCAAAAATTAAAAGAACAGTTAGCAAAATCTTATTTTGTAAGCTTATATTCATCAAATCTAAATATTATTTGTTATAGTGCAAAAATATAATAAAATGAAATCTAAGAGCATAACCATTAGAACACAATTTGTAGTTAAACTTGCTAGGCTAAAATACGATTGTAATTATCGAGATTGAAAATTTGTTTAATTTTTCATATTACGTAAATTTAGTCTGTAAAAATTTAGGAGTGTAAAATGATAATCGTTACAGGTGGTGCAGGATTTATTGGCAGTGTTACCGTTGGCAAGTTGAATGAATTGGGAAAGAAAAATATTATTATTGTTGATGAACTCGGAACCGAAGAAAAATGGAAAAATTTAAACGGACTTGAATTTGCAGATATATATCACAAAGATGATTTTTATAAGCAGATTGTTGATGATAGCCTGGCTTTTGGAATAGATTCGATAATTCATTTGGGCGCGTGTTCTTCAACCACAGAAAAAGATGCAGATTTTTTACTCCAAAATAATTTCAGATATTCTGTTGAGCTGGCAAAGTATTCACTGCCAAGAAAGATCAGGTTTATCTATGCATCATCTGCTGCTACTTACGGTGATGGTTCCGCCGGATATGATGATAAAATAGAGGAAATGGAAAAACTAAGACCGCTGAATATGTACGGTTATTCAAAACACCTTTTTGATATGTGGCTCAAAAACAATAACATATTAAATAAAGTTGTCGGATTAAAATATTTTAATGTCTATGGCCCGAATGAGTATCATAAAGATGATATGCGAAGTGTGGTCCACAAAGCATACGGACAAATAAAAGAGACCGGAAGAGTAAAGCTTTTTAGATCATATAACGAAAACTACAAAGACGGCGAACAATTGAGAGATTTCATATATGTTAAAGATGCAGTTGATATGACTTTGTACTTTCTAAAAAACAAAAATCAAAGTGGGATTTTCAATGTTGGTACTGGTAAAGCTCGTAGCTGGAATGATCTTGTAACTGCTGTATTTAATGCTATGGGTGAACCGGTTAAAATTGAATATATCGAAATGCCTGAGCATCTTCGCGAAAAGTATCAATATTTTACAGAAGCCAATTTACACAATTTACGCAGAGCCGGATACGATAAAAAAGTATCTTCGCTTGAAGATGGTATAAAAGATTATGTGCAAAACTATCTGATGACTGAAAAATACTTAAAAAGTTAGAAAAGTAATTGATAATTCTTAATTCAAAATTCATGATGATATTTAAATGAAATTAGCCACACTTTGTTATGTGATGAAAGACGGTCACACATTAATGCTTTATAGAAACAAAAAAGAAAATGATTATCATGAAGGGAAGTGGAACGGGTTAGGTGGAAAGTTTGAACCTGGCGAAACACCCGAGGAATGTGCAATCCGTGAAATAAAAGAAGAAGCTGGATTGACCGTAAAAAGCTTGGTGATGAAAGGTTTTATTACCTTTCCGCTCTTTGACGGCAAAGATGACTGGTACGTATTTGTTTTTATAATTGACAGTTTTGAAGGAGATTTAATTGACTCACCCGAAGGAAAACTTGAATGGATTCCCAATGAAAAATTACCGGATTTAAATCTTTGGGAGGGGGACACCATCTTTATAAATTGGCTTTTCCAAGAAAAATTCTTCAGTGCAAAATTCAATTATGAAAATGGAAAATTCATCGACTATTCTGTGAACTTCAATTAATAAATTTTTTATTCTCCCGAAATTAAACTTTCCCAAATATGAAGCGATAATTAATTTGATTCCGTTTGTTGTAGTCCGTTAATATGTTCTTAATTTCGTGAAAAGTTTTTTTATATAACGATTCCCTTGAGTATTAAATTAAAAAAATCATTTGAGGTTAAAATGGTTGAAATAGAGGGGAAAATACAATTTTTAAGTTGTCCGAATTGTGGCAAAGGAATTAGGGTAGAATCACCTGAACAGTTTCGTACGCCAAAAAAAGTTGAATTAGTAATTGGAAGTCAACGTGCACCAATGGCGCATAGAAAAACTGATTCTTTTTGTGCCCATTGTTTAAAAACAATGAGTGTGCTTTGGTTTTTTTAGTTATTTGATTCTTCTTTTCAAAAACCCTGAAATCAAGTCATTAACCATACCGGGATTTTCAATCGGACTTAAATGTCCTGCCCTAGGCGTAATAGCAAATTCTGCATTCTTAAATCTATCCGCCATATCACGCATTACAGTTGGAGGTGTTAATTTATCAAAAGCTCCTGCAATTACCAATGTCGGAATCTGAACTTTACTTAAATATTCTGTTGTGTCCGTTCTGCTCAGCATAGCCAGTAATGCACCTTTCACACCCAACGGATTATTTTGTTTTGCTCTTGAAATTGTTAAATCAACAATTTCCTTAAAATCTTTTAACGACTCTTTTGCGAAACATCCGGTAACAAATTCTTCAGTAAATGCATCTAATCCGTCTACATTTATTTGGTTTATTTTTTCGGCACGAATTAATTTCCCACTGTTATCATCTGCTGTTGATTTAGTGTTGCAAAGGATCAATCCTTTAAATGTGCGTTGATGTTTTTCAACAGCTCGTAAGGCAATGTATCCTCCCATCGAAAGGCCGCAAAGCACTGGCTTTTCAATTTGCAGTTCGCCTATAATCGAATAAAGATCACTCACAAAAGCTTCCATTGTATACTGCCCGTCACCAACATAGCTACTGCCCAAACCTCTTATATCATAAGTTATGCAGTAATAATCTTTTTGTAGCAAGTTAACCTGGTTATTCCACAGAGATCTGTCAAAGGGAAATCCATGTATGAAAATAATTGGCTGTTTGTTTTTGTCGCCGGAAATATTTACAACCATACTGTTGATTATTTTCTGCATAAATCCCTCATTGTTTAATTTGAATTATATTTCGTTATTTTTTCGTGACCGAAATTTATTGTCACAAATATACCGCATATGAATAATTATAAAAAATTATTTAGTGTTTTAAACTTGACATCAAAAAAATATATTTTCTTTAGTTTTATAAAGTAAAATTCCGTAGTTGTGTAGATTAAATTTTTATCAAATCTTATAAATTAACTTACCCTCTTTTTAAACATTTTGTAAATTTGGATAATATTATCTCCTATCTTATTTTGGCAACTCAGATTCCATATCTTGAATATTATAGAATGAATTCAGTTCTGAAGATTACTGATGACTTTCCTGTGGGTTACTTGGCGAAGCTATGTCTAATTTAAAGAAAGAATCAATTTGAGAAAAGAAACTACCTACAATCCGGAATCACAACTAAAACGGCCCAAACAATTTATCCTCAGCTTTCTTAATGATTTACAATCCTCTAGTGAACTTGGCTACAGATTGTTTTTGAGAAACCTTCGCTCACAGTACCGCCAATCATTACTGGGTTATATTTGGATTTTCGTCCCTCCCACAGCCACTGCCTTAATATGGATAATATTGAATCAGTCCAAAATTATAAATGTGGGTGAAACCCAACTCCCTTACCCGGTTTATGTTTTTACCGGAACGATGATCTGGCAAAGTTTTATTGATGCAATCCGGAACCCGCTAAAACAAATCAACAGTTCAAAATCTATAATGAGCAAAATTAATGTCCCTTGGGAAAGTTTTTTGTTTTCTGGTTTTGCAGAAGTAATATTCAATTTTGCAGTCAGGCTTGCAATATTGTTAATTATTCTTCTGGTTTTTAGTGTACAAATCTCTTTTATGAGTTTTCTTTCCTTGTTAACTATACTAGCACTAATCCTGTTCGGGTTTTCAATAGGCTTGCTGGTACTGCCCGTAGGTTCTTTATATCAAGATATTGAGAAAGGAATTCCGTTAGTAACTACTTTTTGGTTTTACTTAACACCGGTAGTGTATGTGTTACCTGAATCCGGATTGCTGAAAACTTTTGCAAGTATCAACCCGGTAACACCGCTTATTGTTAGCTCAAGGGAACTTTTAACAGGATTCGAAGTGAGCCAACTCTTTCCAACTTTAGTTATCTCCGGGATAACAATTATTTTACTCACATTAGGTTTGTTATTTTGCAGAATTGCAAAACCTCATTTAATATCAAGAATCACTTAAACATGTTTTATCCTCGACTTTATTATTCATATTTCCTTTAGATATTATGATTCCTAACGATTTAAAATCACTAAAAAAAATTTCTTCTCGTTTGAAAGTTGTTTTCAAGACTATTTCAATATCGTTAGGCGGAATTGTTTTTATAATACTTTTTCTAGAAATTTTTTTGAGAAGTGAGTATTCACAATACAATGTTTTTGGACCTTTTGGTGATTTGCCGGAAAGATTAGTTCCAACAATAAATAGCAAAGGTTTTAGGGATGTTGATCATTCGTTTGATAAACCCGATAGTGTAGTTAGAGTTTTATTTTTAGGTGATTCTTTTACCTTTGGATTTAGTGTAGCAGACAATGAAGTATATACAAATATATTCGCTGAATTAGCGGGTCCCACAGTTGAAGTTATAAATTTATCATGGCCAGGTTGGAACACAAAAAATCAACTGGACGTTTTGACAAATTGGGTAGGCTGGAATTATATCAATTTTATGTACTCGAATGATACACTTTGGAATTACAGTATTCCGGATTTACTAAAGGAATATAATAATCGGGGCAAGAATTCATTGAAAAACGAGTTGGATTATTTAAAAGAACAATACAGAAAAAGTTCTGATAAAAGAATTTATGAATTGTATTCTAAATATGGTTTAAGTGGTACAGATTATTTGAGGAAGTTATTTCAATTGCAAAACGAATTAAGTATTTCCTCTAAAACTGAGCCGTTGGGAATTTTATACAAACCGGATGTAGTAGTTATAGGTTTTGTATTAAACGATGTAATTCCAAATGAAGAACAGTTATTAGCTAGAAATAATCTGCAAATCCCTTTTTTAATTGATCTTGATGTAATTAGATTTTTGAATCATAAACTCAATCGGTTACATATAAAATACATTGAACCCAAACCCTTTAGCAACACATTAAAAAGTTACTACGATTTAGAGAATAAAAACTGGAAAAATTACGAAGAAGTTTTAGTAAAATTAGCCGGTGTTCTTAAAGAAAATAACATTATTGGAATAGCAGTTCCATTAGTTACCGGATGCTGGGATGAAAGTACAAAATGGTACCGAATAATCAGAAATAAATTTGAAGCGGTTGGAATTAAAACGGTTGATTTATGCCCTTCATTTAATGA
The DNA here is from genome assembly GCA_028282005.1 of Melioribacteraceae bacterium. Lineage (GTDB taxonomy): Bacteria > Bacteroidota > Ignavibacteria > Ignavibacteriales > Melioribacteraceae > JANQIV01. Next base: position 59,938 of record JANQIV010000112.1, read on the forward strand.
GAAATTTTCTACTGTTTCATGGAGTGAATTACAAGCGCTGCCGAACGATAGACACCCGGGACCGGAAGTTCATAAATTTTACGCAACTGAAATCTGGAAAAATTTGGAACCAATAGTTAAAAACTTACATAACAACTAATAATTATTTAGGTGAAGTTTGAATTGTCTTTTACACATAGGTTTCTCTAAAGCCGGCTCATCTTTTCTTCAAGAATGGTTTAGTAAACACCCGGAAATTAACTATACTTATGTAACTTTTGATAGCACGGGTAAAATGTTAAACTTGGAAAAACCAATCCTTACAACTAACTATAATCTCAATGGAAAAGTTAATGTTTTTAGTAGAGAAGGAATAATAAGTTTCCCAGATCTTGCAAATAAAGGACTGATAGAATCGTGTTTGAAAAAATATCAGCCATATCAATTTGGTGATTATCTTGTTAAGAAAAAAGCATTGCAAGAACATACATGCAATGAATTACATAATAAAATACCAGATTCAAAAATCCTAATTATAACAAGAGGATTTGAAAGTGTAATCTATTCTCTTTATTCTCAAGCAATCAAAGGTGGTTTCCCAATAAATTTTGACGAATACTTAAATAAGCCTAAAAAAATATTATTGCTAAATTATGATTACAATTATTTGATAAACTTATATGTAGAAAAATTTAATAAAAAAAATGTAATAGTTTTACCTTATGAGTTATTAAGAGATAATCAGAATAATTTCATATCTATTGTTGAAAAATCACTTAATGTAAATCATTATGATATAAAAATAGGTAAAGTTAATCCCTCACTCTCTAAAGAAGAATTATTCTGGTATCCGGTTTTATCAAATATAATATTGAGTTTACCAGGAAAAAGAGGATCAATTTATAGGTCGGACTTCTACAAGAAATACAAAGATTATTTAAAGGAAAATAGGCTGAAGTCTATTGCTAAAGTCTTATCTCAACTTGTTCCATCTTCAAGAAAAAGTGATCAAATTCCTAAAGGATATTTAGATGAATTTAAGGGTAAGGCTGATATATTAAAGAATTACCCTTATTATGAGAATTATCTGGGAGAATACTTGATTGATAATTGATGCTGTAAAAAGTTTAGACAAACAAAACAAGTTAAAGTCCCTTTCAAAAAAAATATTACTGGCTGTTACATCGACTTTTTTAATATTTGTTATTTCAATGGTTATTCTGGAAATAATTTTACGAACCGAGTATTCTCAATATCATGTATTTGGTGTTTATGGAGAATTGCCAAAAGATCTGCAACCCAAAATAAATAGTAACGGTTTTAGGGATAGAGAACATAAATTTGAAAATCCCGATAGCCTTTTTAGAATAATAGTCTTAGGTGACTCATTTACTTTTGGGCAGGGAGTTGCCGATGAAGAGTTATATGTTAACAAATTATCAAAGCTGGCCGGCAACAAATTTGAATTTATTAATTTATCAAGAATGGGTTGGGGAACCGCGGACCAGTTAAACGTTATGGCCAAATGGCAGGGATGGGATAAAGAAGCACTTTTCCAAAGTCACATGTTAGATATCAATATCAATGACTTTAATGACCTTAAAAACAAAGTTCCTCAAATAATCGAATCGTTCCAAAGTCAATCATTAATAAAGCAAAATTATTTATTGGCAAAAAGAAGGAATAAAAAATTTGATAAAATTAAAGGTGAACTTTGGCAGAAATTGGAATCAGATACTTCCCAAATATCTTTTGGACTTAATTACAATCCCAAAATAGTTTTAATCGGCCTGGTTGCAAATGATTTTATTGAAATCTCTGATTACGCTGGTTATTCAAAGAAAAAGAAAAAAAAGATTCCCTTAAAAGTAATACCTTTTGATTCAGATGCATTAAGATTCATGGTTAAAAATATAAACAAAATGTTTTTCTCTAAATCAATTTATAATGATTTCGATATTAATAAAGCCTTACAAAGTTGGGAAAAGAATGTCTTTGAGTTAGGTGAAGTTTTATTGGAGAATAATATTTTAGGAATTGTTGTTCCTCTAAATGACCGTTTACATCCCGATGCCAAATACGTAGCTGTACCAAAAATGTTAAAAGTCTTTGAAAAAGCCGGATTCAGTGTTATAGATATAAGAACAAAATACAGAAAAATTATTGACAAAAATGGATTCAAAAAATTAAAAGCATTGCCAAATGATGGTCATCCCGGGCCAGTTTTACATAGCTTCTATGCACAAGAAATTTGGAAAGAATTAAAATCCCATATAGAAAGATTACAATCTATTAATCATCAGAGAAAATGAAAAAGAAAATCACACTATCCATTTTTTCGTTTCTAATTATACTTTTTTTATTTACAACAATTTTCGAAATATTTTTAAGAACAGAATATTCACAAATTCATGTGTTTGGGCCTTACGGTGATTTACCCGAAAGATTAGTCCCAACAATAAATAGCCAGGGCTTTCGTGATGTTGAACATACATTTGAAAAACCGGATAGTATAACTAGGATTTTATTCTTGGGTGACTCATTTACTTTTGGGCATGGAGTTGCTGATGAAGAAGTTTACACAAAAATAATAGACGAATTAGCAGGCCCTTCATTTGAAATTATTAATTTATCAAAACCAGGCTGGAATACTCAAGATCAATTAGATGTTTTAACAAATTGGCCTGGCTGGAATTATATTAATTTTCTTTACTATAATGATTCACTTTGGGAAAAAAGTAATGAAGATTTACTAGTCAATTATTATAAATGGAATAAATCTCATACTTCTAGTACAGTTGACCTTTTGAGAGATCGGTACAAAAAAAGTAATCCCAAAAGAATATATGATTTTCAAAATAAGTTTGATTTGCTTCTCAATAATAAGAACAAATTCACTGAATTTAAAAATTATTTAATTAAGTCAATAGAGACTAAACCCTTAGGACTGAGCTATAATCCGGATATAGTTGTATTTGGGTTTGTCTTAAATGATGTGCTTCCAAAGGAAGAAAGGTCGTTTCAAAATTTAAATTTCAATATAGGATTAAATTTAGACATAGAAAGATTTATAAGTTTTAGAATGCGACAATTCAGAATTAGAAATAACTACATCCCTTCTCACTACAATAAAGTAAAAAAATTTTATAATCCGGAGAATAAGAATTGGATAAATTATGAAAAAATTCTAAAAGAATTATCAGAAACTCTAAAAACAAATAATATAATTGGGATTGCCGTTCCATTGGTCACTAGCACAACTAAGGAGGAACTTGCAATGTATAATATCATTCTTAACAAATTTGAAAAGTATGGATTTAGGACTATCGACCTGGCTCCATCATTTGACGAAAGATTTTCAGCTATTCCTTGGAGTGAGCTGAAAGCATTGCCAAATGATGGCCATCCCGGACCAATTGTACATAACTTCTATGCACAAGAAATCTGGAAAGAATTAAAACCAATTATTGACAGTACAAAAAGTTCCAAGTATAGATTATAATGGTTTTAGGGATAGAGCATAAATTTGAAAATCCTGAGCTTATTTAGAATAATAGTATGAGGCTGGTGCAAATGCATGACAATCCGGTACATAGGAAAAATTTAAAACAAATTGATTTTAGAAAGGACAAATAATGAAAAAGCATAAAGTAGTACTTTTTCATCCCAAAACTTCAAGGCAAAAATATTATTTCCCGCTTGCTTTGTTACATATAGGTTCAATACTTGATCCAGAAAAATATGAAGTTGTTATAATAGATGAACAAGTTGAACAAAACTATATTGAACTAGTTCGTTCTCATATTGACGATGCAGTTTGTTTAGGGGTTAGTGCCATAACAGGAAAATGTCTAAAACAAGCCATTAGAGCATCAGAGGAAGCAAAAGATAAAAATCCGAATATAAAAGTAATTTGGGGAGGCTGGCATGCTTCGCTTTTTTCTACAATGCTTCTAAAAGATGTACCAAGTATTGATTTAGTTGTGCAAGGACAGGGTGAAATAACCTTTAAAGAAACTATTGAGAGCATAGTAAAAAATGGAGGGTTTAAAAATATTAACGGTCTCATTTATAGAGAAGGTGAAGAAATAATTAAAAATCCGCCAAGGGCAATAGTGGATATGAATACTCTTCCAGCCGTTAATTATGACCTGGTTGATGCGGAAAAGTATTTTACAATAAAAGGAATTAGACAATTAGATTATTTTTCTTCAATTGGATGTGTCTTTAGATGTGAATTTTGCGCAGACCCGAAAATATTTAATAGAAAGTGGAATGCTATCAAAGCGCCAAGAATGTATGAAGAATTGAGTCAACTTACAGAAAAATATAATTTAGAGGATATTCAAATTCAAGATGAATGTTTTTTTATAGATAAAAAACGAACATTGGAGTTTGCTAAGTTATTGCTAAATAATGATACCATAATACCCTGGGAAGCTTTAATCAGAGTTGATCAAGCAAAAAGATTGAAAGATGATGAGTTTGAATTACTTATTAAATCCGGTTTTAAAAGAGTATATGTTGGAGTAGAAGCCGGTTCTCAGAAAATGCTTGACTGGATGAAAAAAGATATTAAGATTGAACAAGTTTATGAATTTGCTGAAAGATGTAATAATTACAATATTTTCCCGGGATTTTCATTTATAGTTGGTTTTCCAAATGAGTCTATTGAATCTATAAAAGAAACCTTAAGAGTAGCAGTTGATCTGCAATTGATGAATCCTAATTTTCGTACATTTATTTTTCACTACAAACCTTTTCCCGGATCTCCAATTTCAGACGAAGCTGCCAGAATTGGATTCGAGATTCCCAAGAACACTTATGAATGGTCTGAATTTGAATCTAACTATTCTTACGAAAACAAAATTGATAAAGAAACTTACGAATTAGTAGAAAATGTTAAGTATTCTATAAAACTACTAGAAAATATACGAACTAGAAATTTTTTGATTAGCCAAATTATCAGATGGCGATTAAAGAAAAAATATTTTAAACATTTTTATGAAAGAAGATTATTTAAAGAAAGAGTATTCCACTAATAATTGACTAAAAATTCGATCTGAATTAAAAGCACTCCCAAATAACAATCATCCCGGCCCAATTGTGTATGAGTTTTACGCAAAGGAAATTTGGAAAAAATTAAAACCAATTATTGATACAGTATATGCAGAATGAAATAGTTATAAAAGTTGAAAATATCTCAAAAAAATTCTGCAAAAATCTAAAGCAGTCTTTAAAGTATGCAGTTTTTGATATCGCTTCAGAATTTAGTTTTGGAGAAAACAATCAATCACTGAGAAAGGGTGAATTTTGGGCTCTTGATGATATCAGTTTTGAACTAAAAAAAGGAACTGCACTGGGTATAGTGGGTCCTAATGGTGCCGGGAAAAGTACATTATTGAAACTGCTAAACGGAATGTTAAAACCTGATACCGGGACAATGAAAATAAACGGCAGCATCAATGCATTGTTTGAACTTGGAACAGGGTTCAGTCAAGTATTGACAGGCAGAGAAAATATTTACATCAATGCAGCTGTATTCGGTTTTTCTAAAGAATACGTTGACAATGTTATTGACAAGATTATTGACTTTTCCGAAATTGAAGAGTTTATCGACAGTCCGATAAAAAATTACAGTTCAGGAATGAAGGTAAGATTAGGTTACGCCATTGCTGCACAATTAAATCCGGATATTTTATTACTTGACGAAGTTTTTGCTGTTGGTGATACATCATTCCGAAGAAAATGTATCAAACACATGCAGTCATATCTTAAAAATTCCGGGACAATTCTTTTAGTATCTCATAATATTTATCTGCTGCAAAACGTTTGTAGTGAAGCCATTTTAATAGATAACGGTAAAATAGTTCATCAAGGTTCTTCTGTCGAGGTTGTAAACCGTTATCTTGAATCGCAAAAATCAAATGACAAGAACGATGTGTCAAAATCACTCAGCAATACAGAGCTAAATAAAAAAAATCCTGTCAGGATTGACAAAATAGAAATAGTGCCATTAAATAAAAAAAATATAAAGACGGGACATCCTGCGAAAATTTCTATAAGCTACACTTCTTTAATAGAAATAGAGAATATTTATTGGGGATTCAATATCTCTACAGCTGATCAAACACAAGCACTAACAAGTGGAATAAGAGAAAATTCAGAATCGCCTATTAAGTTGACGAAAGGTAAGGGTGAATTGAATTGTACTATCAAAGATTTCTCTTTAATGGCCGGGACATATACTTTGACTGGAATTATAGGAGAGCTGGAAACAGGGACTAAACTTACCGAAACTTTAAGTATATATTTTACTGTCGAAAGCAATGCTTCAAAAAGGAATAACTTGATAATTCAGCGGGGAGCTTTTTTCGAGTCAGAAATATGTTGGGAAGATTAATTGAAATTACAAAACACTTTTAAATTGGTTTCTTCATTCTTTAAAATCATCAGATTCAATAATTGGTTTTATTCTAAAATTCCAATGTTATTATCCATTGCGTACTTAATGATTTCGATAACATATGCAGAAAATACTATAGAACTACATCTTCTCGCAAGTATTTTTATATCTATCTGTTCCTTAGCTGCATTTGGTTATTTAGTAAATGATTTATCTGATATTACTTCAGATATGAAATCAAACAAAACAAATTTAATTGGGCAAATCTCGTTGGTCCCGAGATTAATATTACCCTTTGCTTTTTTATTATTAAGCTTTCTTCCATTAATTTGGAATCTGTACAACGTTGTCACAATTATAATTCTATTAAGCAATTTTATTTTAGCGTCTAATTACTCATTAAAACCGTTTAGACTAAAAGAAAAAGGCTTGGTGGGAGTTTTAGCAGATGCACTGGGGGTACACACTCTTCCCGTAATATTTATAATAAGCGTCTTTTATGACAGTTATTTTATAAGTTATCAAGAATCCATTGTAATATCGATTTTGATTCTCTGGGCAATAATAACAGGAATAAGAGGAATACTGCTGCACCAGATTTTGGATATTAAAAATGACAAATTGAGTGATACAAAAACCTTTGCAACTAATGTAGGTATCATTGCAACTAAAAAAATTATTTCAAAATATATTTATCCCGCTGAGTTAGTAGTTTTTTTGATTTTACTAATATTTCTTTTTGACACTACCCCACAAGCTGGAGTGTTATTCATAATATATTTCCTATATGAAATTCTAAACTATGCTATAGTTCATAAAGAACAAATAAATCCTCTTCATGTTAAAAACAATTATATTCTACTACACTTCTTTTATGAAGTCTGGATGCCTCTAATTTTTTTAATCAGTTTAGTTTTTGCAGATACAATATTTTTGTATCTGCTCGGAGTGCATATAATTTTGTTTTACCCTGAATTAAAAAGGCAGTTTGAGAATTTTCTGCAGAATTTAAAAGAAATAACAAAATTGTTAGCTAGAAAAATAAAATTTTCATAAATCCTACAATGGACGAAAAGACATCTTGTAATGATAAAATTGAAAAAATCATTACCTATCTTCAAAAATCTCAACTCAGCAATGGAAGTTTCAGAACTCTTAGAAAGTTTACAAACACTGTAGGGAATTATGTAACTCCTTCAGAATTTGATGAATGGTATGAATTTGGGATGTGTACATTTTCTACTGCAAATATTTTATACCATTTAAGCAACATTGATCATCCTGTAGTTGATGTAATTAAAAAAAAAGCATCCGAGTTTTTATTAAATTCTATTGAAGGAGGGGTAGTACGATATGTACCCGCGCAATACAAAGAAATTGACTTTCCTGCTGACATTGATTGTACATGTCTGGCTCAAGCCGCTTTGAAATGTAACTGTTTTGATCATGACTTTAATTTGAAAATGATAATTAACAACGCAGATTCGGAAGGTAATTTTTTCACCTGGTTTGTGCCAAGGGCTAAACAAATAAATCCGCTCTCAAATTTTATTTGGTTATTAAAAGATTATAGAAAATGCAAATCGAAGATGAAAGAATACGGCTTCAGTTTAGAACTAAGAAAAAAAATTCATGAAGAGTATAAAACGTCAAAAGAACCCGCTATATTAGCAAATGTTTTGTTGGGTATTGGGGATGAAATAGACTTAAAATACTCTCGAAGACAATTAATTGATCTTCTCCTTTCGGATAATTTCACTATTCAGTATTACAAATCAAAACTGGATGTTTTTTTTCATACTGCAAGACTATATAAAGCTGGTTTTTCAGATTTAGAGATTATTGCTAGTCACGCATTAAAATATATCAACAATAACCAAAAAAACGATGGCGAAGTTGAAAGCCCTTTTCATACTGCTGTTGCTGCACTTATTTTGATGTATTTTAATTTATTAAACACTGAAGAGTATAGAAAGTCTTTAAGCTATTGCATATCAAACGAGATGCATGAAAAAGGTTGGAAACCGTTTCATTATTTTAATGATCTTCACGGAATTTTTTATGACGGCAGTGCTGAAGTTACTGCAACTCTTTTTTTAGAGGCTATTTACACTCAAAATAAAATTAATGAAAAACAATAACATCAAATCGTTAATCCACATAGGTTTTGGGAAAGCAGGTTCTACTTTTATTCAAGATTGGTTCCGTAAACATCCCGAATTGCTTTATGAATATTTTGAAGGAATTGCCGGATTCAGAAATGTAACGGAAATTTCTAAGTCGGTTATAGAAGGTAAGCTGGAAAAAATTAAATACTTTGTTACCAGCGATGTTATGCTTTCAGCAGCTTGGAATACCTTCGACTGGAATTTTGCTCAAGGCGTATTTGAATTGAAAAGCATTTCAGGGGAACAAATTAGAAGTCGTCAAACTGAAGTCTGTAAAACTATTTATGAAATTTTCCCCAGAAGTAAAATTTTAGTTATTACCAGGGGGTACTCAAGTATTTTAAAATCCGCCTACTCGGAATACATCAAAGCGGGCGGTCATCTTGACTTTAAATCATTTTTAATAAACTGCGAGCATATTCTGCATTATTCTCTTGATATAAATTACCTTGTTAATCTTTACTCAGAATATTTTGGCAAAGATAATGTTATTGTTATGCCTTTTGAATTTCTATGCGAAGATCAATATAAATTTATAAGTATCCTGGAAGGTAAACTCAATCTTACTCATGCTGAAATTGAATTAAGAAAGTTAAACCCGGCATTAAATGAAAAAGAAATTGTTGGCCTTCGCAGCTTTTCAAAGCAATTACTTGTTCCACTTACAAAAAAGTTACCTAATAAAATTGCAAAATATATTTACGCCCAATTTTATAAAAACCTGGGGAGATCAAAGCCTTTCAAAAAGTTTATAAAATTATTTAATGGAGTTTTTAACTCAACATCGGTAGAGCTTGTTTTTCCCGATGGCTACCTTGATCAATTTAGAGAAAAAGGAACTTCGCTAAAAGCTAACTCACTTTACAATGATTATTTAGAATCATATTTATTAAATGAATAAAGACGGACAAGTGGTTACAATCAATTATATTTTCTTTTTTAGCTTTCTATTACCAATAAATGGAAAATCATTTAAAAAATATATGCCTCTTTGAAAGGGAATTTATGATTACCAACAATAAAAAACCAAAATGCTATGCACCCTTTACTAGTATGCTTTTTGATCAACAAGGTAGAATTATGAGCTGCTATAGTAATTGTACTCACATACTTGGTACATACCCGAAAAACTCAATAAAGGAATGTTGGTTTGGTAATAAAGCAGAAGAATTGCGAAATGCCCTAAGCAACAATGACTATTCAAAAGGATGTTTTATATGTATGTATTTATCTAATATTAATGATAACATAAGTTATTCATCGAGTTACAAACGTTATGATGAAAAAGTGAATTTTAATTTTACAAATAAAATTAAGAATCTTATTAAATATAAATCCAGTATTGGATACCCTAAAGAACTTTCATTTACAATTTCAAATACTTGTAACCTGGAATGCACAATGTGTGACGGTTACTTTTCATCGTCAATACGTTCCAATATTGAAAAATTGCCGAAATTTGAAAACCCATACGATGAAAATTTCTTTGAAGAATTAAAAGAATTTATTCCGGAATTGGAAACAGCTAAGTTTGGAGGTGGCGAACCTTTTTTGTCAGACCAAAATTATAAAATATGGGATATGATCTATGAATTAAATCCGACAATTTCTTTAGAGGTTACAACCAACGGTACAATTCTTACTAACCGTGTAAAAACATATTTGGAAAAACTTAATTTTAATCTTTTTGTATCTATCGATTCGATAGAAAAAGATAACTACGAAAAAATAAGAAAAAATGCATCGTTTGAGAATGTGATGAAAAATTTAGATTATTTTATAGATTATACAAATAATCGGAAAACTAATCTTTTTATAAATTGTTGTCCTATGCAGCAAAACTGGGATGAGATTCCAAACTTTGTAGAATTTTGTAATATGAAAAATATTTATATTTATTTTCCTGTTACTTACAAACCCATTGAATCATCACTAAGTACATTAAGTGCCGACAAGCTCGCTGAAATTATTAATTTTTGGTCTAAACAAAAACTATCTCAAAATAATGATATAGAAAAAAATAATTATACACAGTTTCAAAACTTAATAGAGTTAATTGAACACTGGAGAGAAGAAAGACTATCAGAGCAGAATATTTGGGGATCCTTAACTATTAATGAATTTCTAAATTGTAATCTTGAAGAAATGCCTGAACGAAACATCAGGTACTATAGTTCTATTTTAGCTAGGAAAAAATCTAGTGAAAATATCCCCGAGCATTACAATTTATCAACCAAAGAATCTATCGATAAAAATTTCAATCAAATTTCTTCCCAGCATTCTAAAAAACCGCCTGTCGATATAATAAAAGAAATGAAAAGGAAATAAAAAATAATAAAAGTATTTATTTACTCATCTCTTAATACTGTTCTCATTCATTTAACAAAAGCTCAATGAAAGTTATAGTAAGCACTCCATATTGGTCGCTAAGCGGCGTAAATATATTTTCTGCAAATCTTGTTAGAGGATTGATTGCCCGGGGAATCGATTCACATATTTTATTAACCGAACAAAATTCTTCGCTAGTTTCATTTTCGGAACCTCTTGCACCATTCCCAAATGATATACCCATTATTAATTTACCGTTAGTATATCCTGAAGACTGGCGTAACAGGTGGATTAGTATTTATGAATATCTGGAAAATAATAAACCATGCGTCTATATCCCTAATCATGATTGGAGGCATTCAATTATAAGCCCTGCCCTTTCCAAAAGCGTTGCGGTAGTTGCCGTAGTCCATAGTGATGATCCGCTTCATTATAACCATGTTGAAAGATTGGGAAAATATTGGAATGGTATTGTTACAACAAGTAAAACTATTGCAGAAAAAGTTGTAAAAATTGATCCTAGTTTTGAACGTAAAATTTATAGAATCCCAATTGGTGTTCCAATCAAGAATTACAAAACAAATCGGTACCGGCAAAATGATGAACCCTTGAAGATAATTTATCACGGCTGTATAAAAGAACATCAAAAAAGAATATTTGATATTATTAAAATTGCCCTAAGATTAAATGAAAAGGAACTCCCGTTCCACATTAATATTATTGGAACAGGCCCCGATATTGATCGATTCAAGGAAAGAAGTGAGTGCTTAATTGAAAGCGGACACTTAAGTATTTCAGATCCACTACCACACGACGAAATTTTCAATAAACTAAAAGAGAATCATATTTATTTACTTACCTCAGAATTTGAAGGTATGCCAAACGCACTGATTGAAGCTATGTCTTTAGGGTGTGTCCCGATTGTCACTGACATTGAAAGCGGAATACCTGAATTGATTGAATCCGGTAAAAACGGTTACAAAATCCCGGTTGGCAATATTGATGAGTTTGTAACAGTAATCGAAAAGTTAAATAAAGATAAAGCCTTATTAAATAGAATTTCGGAAAAGGCTAGGCAATTTGTTATTGATCATGGATATACTGTTGAGAAAATGGTAGAAAATTATATCAAAGTCTTTAAAAAATCTTTAAGGAATAAAAGAAATATAGAACGGTCATACCATTATTTAAAGTTACCTCCTTCGAGATTAAACGGGACTTCCATATTGCCAATCGAATATAAAGGCGGCATATTAGAGGTAAAACAATATCTTTATGATCATGAATTTAAAGTCAGAGCAAAACGAAGAGTAAAAGAAATAATCAAACTAAAAGCATTTCGCGAAGTTAAACCAAAACCCAAGCCTAAAACAAAATTTCATGATTATAAAGTAATTGCTGCTATTCCATCCAGTAGAGTAAGCGGAGTGGATGTTTTTTCAATTCATTTGGTACGAGGATTACTTAAAAAGGGGATCAATGCAGAGATAATTTTAACTGACCCCGATAACAAATCTTGTCATTATTTAGATCTTCCTAAAGACATACCGGTAAAACATTTACAGGTAAGATCGAATAGAAAAAATTGGAAAAAAAGATGGGCTGCGATGATTGATTATCTTGAGAAAAATGCACCTTGTATTTACATCCCCAATTACGACTGGTATCATTCATGTGTAACACCGCAACTATCAAATAGTGTAAAAGTTATTGGCATTGCACACAGTGATGAAGATCTTCATTACGAACATCTAGTTCGCCTCGGAGATTACTTTAATGCCGTTGTCGGAGTTAGCAAAACAATAACTGATCACTTAAAAAAAATAAAACCGGAGGTTTCTGATAGATTACATTTCATACCTTACGGCGTGAAAATTTCTTCCGGCTTTCAGCCAAGAAATAATGAAAATAGAAAATTAATAAAAATAACTTACGCAGGCCGGATGCTTCAAAAGCAGAAGCGAATATTTGATATTGTCGAAATATTAAGATTGTTGAGCAATCGTTCAATTCCTTTTGAAATGACAATGGTTGGTGAAGGCAAGGATAAAGAAGAATTCAGAAACAGGTGCATAGAATATGGAGTGGATAAATTTATAAATTTCACCGGGGCTTTACCCAATGCGGAAGTAGTAAAACGATTCTCAGAAAACGATATATTTATTCTTACTTCTGATTATGAAGGATTGCCGGTAAGCCTTCTTGAAGCAATGTCACAAGGCTGCATTCCGATCGTATCCGATATTAAAAGCGGTATTCCCGAAGTAATTAATCACGGGATTAACGGATTTAAAGTTGAACCGGGTAACTTCAAAAAATATGCTGACTATATTGAAGAACTCTATGTTAATCATTCATCAAGAAAGCAAATATCAATTGAAGCACACCAATCAATATTAAAAGCTAATTTTAGTGTTGAAGCCATGGTTGAAAGTTATACGGATTTATTACACAGGGTAATAAATGATAAGCTATATGTAAGACCTAAAAACAGAATACTACCGCCGCCAATGAAAAAAAAATTGAATTGGAAATCGTATATACATCCAACAATAAGAAAACAATTGAAGGGTTTCAAGAATAAAATTAAACTCGCTAAAGCTCTATGAGAATTGCTTTCATTCTCCATTCTTTTCCTGTTGTATCTGAGACATTTATATTAGACCAAATTACAGGATTAATTGATCAGGGTTATGATATTGATATATATGCAAAGTATAAATATGAAAGCGATCACCTTCATAGTGAAGTTGGGGAGTATAACTTAATAAGCAAAACGAAATTTGCTAACAAACTGCCTAAAAATAGAATCCTTCGTTTTCTTAAAGCATGTTTTTTAATTTCATTTTATTTCTGGAACAGGCCGAAGTTCATCATAAAATCCTTTAAAATATTGAATTACACTTCCTTAAAAGAATTATTGAAAGCGCTTCACTTTGCAATATTATTTCTAGGTAAAAATAAATATGATATCATCCATTGCCATTTTGGGTATATGGGGAAGATTGGGATGATGTTAAGAGATATCGGCATTCTAAAAGGAAAACTCATAGTTTCATTTTATGGACACGACTTGTATACTCACTCACAGAAATATGGCAAAAATTTTTTTTCGAATTTATTTGAAAAAGGTGACTGCTTTCTAGCTTTAAGCAAATCAATGAAAAAATTTCTAATGACAATGGGCTGCGTTGACAATAAAATACGAATTCATCATCTCGGGGTAAATTGTAAAAAATTTGAGCCGGGCATAAACCTCAAAAAAAACAATCGGCAAATTAAAATATTATCTGTTGCAAGGCTCGTTCAGAAAAAGGGTATCGAGTATGCAGTCAAAGCATTTGGCGAATTGAATTCAAAATATAGAAATATTGTTTATTATATAATTGGCGACGGTCCTTTGAGAAATGAACTAGAAAAATTAGTTGATAGGCTGAAGTTGAGTAGTAAAATTAAGTTTATAGGTTATCAAAAACGCAACTCTGTATTAGATCATTTTAGAGATACTGATATTTTTTTAGCACCAAGTATTGTCTCTGATAATGGGGATAAAGAGGGGACGCCTGTTGTTATTCTTGAAGCACAGGCTATGTCCATTCCGGTGGTTGCAACGCGACACAGCGGTATTCCGGAGACAATTATTGAAGATAATTCAGGATTCATTATTGAGGAAAGAAATATCAAAGAAATGGTAAAGAAAATATCTTTTTTAATCGATAATCCTTCGGAACGGAAAAATATGGGGCAAATTGGGCGTTCCTTTATGATAAATAATTTTGGCATAGATGAACTAAATAAAAAACTTACAGATATTTACCACAGTTTGACGGAAAGCTAGAATATGAAAAATATAAATGATCCCTTGGTTTCGGTGATTATTCCAACCTATAACAGAGAACACTTTTTAAGACGAGCAATTAACAGCGTAGTATGTCAATCGTACAATAATATTGAGCTAATAATTGTTGATGACGGATCAAACGACAACACCGAAGAAATAATCAAAGAATACCATGAAAACAATATTCTTTTTATAAAGATAAATAAAAACCAAGGCTGCTCGGTTGCTCGCAATATTGGAGTCCACACTAGTAAAGGAGAATATATTGCTTTTCTTGATTCAGATGATGAATGGATAAATACTAAACTGGATGAACAGCTAAAAGCAATTAAAAATTCGAACAATAAAAAAACAGGCGTTGTAACTTGTAATATTATTCAGCGTTCCGATAATATAGAAGATAGAATATCAATTGTACATAATAAAGCATATACAGGTGGAATAAGTTCTTTTTTTGAAACTCATGATAATGCATCGATGCTATTAATTAAGCGTAAATATTTACTTCAGTTAGAAGGTCCGTATGATCCGAATCTAAAGTGTATGCAGGTAAGAGATCTCCTTTTCCGTCTTTCATTTATTTGTGAGTTTACACATGTTGAAAAATCCTTAGTAATTTATCATGAGCACTATAACTTACCGCGAAACTTATTATACTCAAGTGAAATTAAGATTAATTGTCTGCATGAATTTTATAAAAAACACTATAATGAGATAGTGAAACATCCTGTGTTAAACAGCGATTTAATCTCCAGGTTCGGAACTCATTATACTCGCTTAAATCTAATAAGCAAAGCCAGAATTTATCTTATAAAATCTTTGCAAATAAACATCACAAATCATAAATCATGGCTTTATTTATTCAGCACAATGTTTGGATATAAATTCTTTCTAATGCTTCATGGTTTTTATCAAAAGAAAATTAAGCTGTGTAAATTAAAGTTGGGTTATAAATCTCTTGCTAACCCGATTACCTATAAAGACGACACAAAAATTACTTTCAGTTAAATTTTTTAATACTCCATACTCCAATAGATTTTTTACCTCAAATAATAGCTCCAAGTTTACTTACCTCAATTTCCGATTTGAGTTTACATATCTAGTTTACATTCTAAAAATAATCCACTAAAATTGTTCTTTGTTATTATAATTGAGAATTTCTTATTTTTGATTGTTCTGAGAATTAGTTACAAATAAATTGCAAATAAGTAATTATAAAAATTGTTTTAGTTTTTTAATTTTGGAAAAAATGTCCTCAAAATTAAAAACCATTTCAAATTATAAATCTTTTCCAATTTTATCATCAAATTCAATTGAGAGTTAAAAATTTATTTAATAAACATAAGCTGAAAGATTTAATTAAAGGCATTATATGAAAAATTATTGCGGAATTTTAGGTGCAAGCGTTTTAGTACTTCTAATTTTATTAACATCATGCTCAAAAGAAAAGAAAGGGAATTCAAACTTGAAACCGCCAATTGCTGAAAAACACCCTAAAGAATTAAATATTCACGGACATACAAGAATTGATAATTATTATTGGTTAAATGAAAGGGAAAATCCCAAAGTAAAAGAATATCTGGAAGCAGAAAATGATTATACGAAAGCTCTGTTGGAACATACAGAAGATTTTCAAAAAGTTCTTTATGATGAAATTGTTGGAAGAATAAAACAGCAAGATGAATCCGTTCCTTATAAAGATAATGGTTACTTTTATTATACTAGATACGAAGAAGGAAAAGAATACCCAATCTATTGCCGCAAAAAAGAAACATTAGAGGCGCCTGAAGAAATTATTTTGAATGTGAATGATCTAGCTGAAGGGCGTAATTATATTAAAGTCATTGACTTGAGTATTAGCCTTGATAATAGAATTTTGGCATACGGGGTTGATACACTAAGCCGGAGAAAATATGATATTTACTTCAAAAATCTTGAAACAGGTGAAACATATAATCAGGTTATAAATAATACGACTGGAAAAGCTGTGTGGGCTAATGACAACAAGACTATTTTCTTCACCCGCAGAGAGGATGAAACGCTGAGAGCTTATCAAATTTATAAATATGAGGTTGGCAAAGAAAGTATTAACGAAGAATTAGTATTCGAAGAAAAGGAGGCTGAGTTTTCATGTAATGTCTATAAAACTAAATCCCGTGAATTTTTGGTGATAAGTTCACATCAAACTTTGAGTCAAGAATATAGAATTCTAAAGGCTGATAATCCAAATGGTGAATTTATGATTTTTACACCACGCGAAAGAGGATTGGAATACTCAATAGATCATTACGGCGATAATTTTTATATAGTAACAAATTGGGATGCAACCAACTTTAAATTGATGAAAACACCTGTAAACCAAACAAATAAAAAACATTGGGAAGATGTAATTGCCCATCGTGAAGATGTATTACTTGAAGGAATAGAGATTTTCAAAGAATATCTTGTTGTTGAAGAAAGAAAGAACGGGCTGGAACAAATTCGTGTCATAAATTGGGATGATAACTCTGAGTACTACGTTGATTTTGATGAAGCAACATACACCACAGGCCTTGATAAAAATTTAGATTTTGATACGAAATTAATGCGGATATATTACACATCTCTAACTACGCCGGAAAAAACAATCGACTATAATCTGGAGACAAGAGAAGAAACTTTACTAAAGCAAAAAGAGGTACTTGGAGGATTTGATTCAAATGATTATCAATCCGAGAGGCTTTACGCTACGGCAAGGGACGGTGAAAAAGTTCCGATTTCATTAGTCTACAAAAAGGGGATAAAGAAAGATGGAAATAATCCGCTGTTATTATATTCATACGGGTCTTACGGAATTTCGGCAAGAGTTTCGTTTCGTTCAGATAAACTAAGCCTACTCGATAGAGGTTTTGTTTATGCAGTTGCTCATATCCGAGGCGGTCAGGAAATGGGAAGACAATGGTACGAAGATGGGAAATTGCTTAATAAAATTAATACTTATACAGATTTTATTGATTGCGGAAAATATTTAATTGAGCAGAAGTTTACTAATTCCGAAAAATTATTTGCCTATGGCGGAAGTGCCGGCGGGCTTTTGATGGGTGCAGTATTAAATATGGAGCCCGACCTTTGGAAAGGTGTTATTGCTGCTGTTCCGTTTGTTGATGTTGTTACAACAATGCTCGATGAATCAATTCCTCTAACTACGTTTGAATATGATGAGTGGGGTAATCCAAATCAAAAAGAATATTATGAATATATGCTTTCTTATTCGCCTTACGACCAGGTAAAGGCACAGGCTTACCCGGCAATTTTGGTTACCACCGGTTTTCACGATTCTCAGGTGCAATATTGGGAACCTGCAAAATGGGTTGCAAAACTTAGAGATATGAAAACTGATGATAATGTTTTGCTTTTTGATTGTGACATGGAATCCGGGCATGGGGGTGCCTCGGGTAGATTCAAACGCTATAAAAGAACAGCTTTAACGTATACATTTATATTTGACCAATTAGGAATTTACGAATAGAAATTTGCCTGTCTATTAATGAACAACTCTTGTAAAATATTCTTTCGCAAGAGTTGTTCCTTTTTTTATCTTTATTCTTATAAAATTTGGATACAAAATTTCACCGGGCTTTTACAAAAACTTGCTAAATATTAAGACCATATCAAGAGTAGCTGCAATAGTTCTTTCCGGATTAATAATTATTTTTTTAGCTGATTTTGCCAACAGTATCAATGATAATGTAAAAGCAAAGTTTTATGATTTTGCCGGACCTGCTGAACCTGATTCCAATTTTATAATTATTCATATTGATGAAAACGATATTGAAAGGCTAGGCGGCTGGCCGCTGAAGAGAAGTTACTATGCGCTGCTTTTTAATCAATTGAATAAACTAAAAGTAAAGCAAATCGGAGTAGAAGTTTTTCTTTCCGATAATTACTCAGGACAGTCTATTTATAACGACATAATTCTAGAGGAAGTAAAAAAGAATAAAAACATTGCTTTCGCGTCTCTTCTCAGTTCAATTTTTTTTGACGAAAAACTCTACATAGCCGACTCCATAATTCATCCTTTCCCAAAAAAAGTAATTAATTCTGTAATTACCGGGCATATAAATTATACAAAGTCTGATGGTATCTATTTGCCTTCATCTGTTAAAGTAAATGATGAGGTAGAAAAACCGCTTTCATTAATTTTGTCGGAGTCAGTTGACAATTCGAGTGAATTGCTTCATAAAGTTAATCTCAACACCTCGTGGGAAAAACTTCATAAATATTCTGTTCTCGAGTTTTTTGATCTTGTGGAAAATAATGATTCACAACTAAAGACGTTTGAAGGAAAGACAATTCTAATTGGTGTGAGCGATCCTTCTACCGCAAAAACAATTGAAACATATTTCAATGATGCTCTGCCCGGTGTAGGCTTTCATGCAATCGCTGCGGATAGTTTTAAAAATTCAAATGGGATAAACTACAGCTACGTAAATTTATCTGCAGTTCTGTTTTTTGTTTTATTTACATTGATTTGTTTTATCAATAAAAACTTCAAAATAATAATTTCGTCAGTTCTAATTGCTTGTATGATATTCTCTTATTTTTTGCTGATAAGTTTTAATACTGAATTAAATTATTCGGTCTATTTATTTATCTCTGTCCTTTTAATGATTGCTTATCTTGTAGAATATATGTATAAGAAGAATAACCAGCTTACTACAACTCTAACCGAAACAGAAATTTTAAAGAGAGCCCTTTCGGCAAAAGAGACAAAGCTCAACCAATTAGAAAAAGAACTTGATCTCTCCTCTGAATCTTCTTCCGAAGATTTAATCAACAAAGTAGCTGATCTGAAAAAAGAAATTTCAGAGTTGAAAAAGAGCGAAGACGATAGCCAAAAAGCTGAATTGAGTGTTGAAGAAAATGAAGTGAAAAATTTTCAGGGGATTGTTTACAGAAGCAAAGAGATGGAAAAAATCACTTCACTTGTTTCGAAAGTAGCACCTGAGGAAGCAACCGTTTTAATAACAGGTGAAAGCGGCTCAGGGAAAGAACTGATTGCAAAAGCTATTCACAATTTAAGTAAAAGAAAAGAAGAAGAGTTTATTGCCGTCAACTGTGCAGCGATGACAGACTCACTTCTCGAAAGTGAATTATTCGGACATGTTAAAGGAGCATTCACGAATGCTGTCTCAGACAAAAAAGGATACTTTGCTGCAGCGGACGAAGGCACAATCTTTCTTGATGAAATTGGAGAGACGAGCGAAAATTTCCAGGTTAAACTTTTGCGTGTTTTGCAATCCGGTGAATATCAAAGAGTTGGAGAAGTGGAAACTCAAAAATCACACGCACGTATAATTGCTGCGACAAATAAAGATTTATCGAAATTAATTGAAGAGAAAAAGTTCCGCGAGGATTTATATTACAGGCTTAATGTAATTCAAGTTGAGCTTCCGAAGCTGAAAGATAGGAAAGAAGATGTTGAAATTTTAGCCGATTTTTTTGCCAAACGCGAAGATGAAAACATGTCTATCTCAAAAGCTGTGATGCAGAAGCTAAGCGAAAACGAATGGAAGGGGAATGTTCGCGAACTTGAATCAATTGTGAAGCGAGCAGTTATTTTTGCTAAAGCTGAAAAAAGGAAAATTCTTCAACTAAACGATCTACCACCTGAGCTCTCTAAATTTGATAAATCTAACCTGGAAAATTTGATTTTAGAATCATTAAGAGAAAAGGAATTTTCTCACACAGCAATTAATGAAACTGCAAAGGAACTTGGAAACTTGAGTCGAACAATAGTTTCTGAAAATTTTAGAGGGATTGTCTTAAAAAATTATTTCGACTCAAGTTTTGATATTGAAAAAACTGTCAAGAAAATTTGTCAAGGTGACAATACGGATGCATTATCAAAAGTAAAGTCAAAACTTGAAACTTATTTGAAAAACATTAAAAAGGATTTAAACTCTACTGTTGCGTCAGACTTTGATGAATTAAAAAAATTATTTTCTTCAAAGTATAAAAACCTTCCCCAAAAGTATCACTACTATTTAGATGAAGTCATAAAGCACTTATTCGACGATTAGCTGGAAAAGGCTGACCAGGCATTTCCCAAGCTTATTCAGGCATATATCTAATTGCGTTGCATTTATTAACTCTTTGTGAAATAATGGTTTACGTGGTTTTGCAGTTGCTGGCACAGTTAATGTGAAACAAGATGAAAACAACATAAACCAAATTGCAAGGAGCAATCAAAATGAAAAAAAGCAACTCACTATTCGGATCTTTCTCAGGACTTTTCTTTATTGTTACTTTAGTGGCTGGACTGTTATTTATGTTTACAGGCTGTAATCAAGATGAGTCAACTGTGCTCGATCCGATTAACGAAGGTAATCCTGATGAAGAGTTAGCAAAATTAGCAGATGAAGATGATGTACTTAATTCATTTGAGCCGAACTTTAATGAAGACGGACTTACCAATTTTTTAGCTAAAACAAATGAAGTTATTTATCCTGTAAAAATATGGCAAAGAGCTGTTTTAGTAGACAGGAATATTGATATTGAATACGATACCGATACAACAGCTACAGGATACATGACTAAAACATTCGATGCAACTTTATTTATTGCAGCATTTTTTGAAGATCCAGGTGATAGCCTTCAGCAGGGAACAGAGCCTGACTCAGTTTATGAAAAATCATTTACTACTGTGGTTTCAAGAGTTATCAAGTATGAAAAAAGAACTAGTTTCAGAAATCCTTTAGGAAGTTGGAAAATCACCTCAGTATCTTTACCCGAAGGTGGTACAGGTTCTCCAAATATTAATATCACAAAAATGACTCTAAGCCGTGATGGCGAAGATGATATTATTGTTGAAAATCCAAACGAGTATTTGCTTTCAAGAAATGAGCTTGAAAATCAGATTCCGGTTTTAATCCCTTTCCAGGAAGTTACAGTAAATATAGAATTGGAAAGTGCATATCCTGACACGGATTACGTAACACTAACATGGGGAGCATCAAAAGGAAGGTTGCAGAGAAGCAAAAAGAAATTAGAAATGATTTCTGAAAATTTCGACGGACAATTTTATCAAAGAGAATATGAGCAATATTATGAAGCCAATTCGTTCCCGGGATATTTTCATGCGATAATTCAAGCTGTTCCTTTCCAAGTTGCAAATGACGACGCAACGCCGGTAGAGAAAAATTCGTGGGGTATTCCCTACATAGTCCGATGACAGGAAGGGCTGACAGAAGGGCCTCTTGCAAAAGAGGTCTTTCTTATTAATTTTTGTTTAACTTGATAATCAACAATAAAAATATAAATTTCAAGGGATGAAAAACTTAACAACATATTGCACATTAATTTTTCTGATTATTTTTTTAACATCATGCGATGACCCCAACCCGACCGAACTTTTGTTTGATGATACTGCTGTTGATGAAGATATTGAAGTAGATTTAGTGGCTGATGATCCTAACACTTTTGTCTACACAAACGGATACGATTCAACCGGAATAGTTGAATCTTTACCGAGAAGCTATTCAATAATTTATTTGACTGGGTCAAAATATTCAATAAATAATGTTCCATTTAGAGAGATAAATCATGCTGAAGCTGTTTTCTATGATAGAAATAGACCATTACGAACAAACTCAGGAACTGAAGTCGGTTTTCATTCAAATTATGTTGGCCGGGTATTCTTCGGTGAAGATTCTGCATTAGTGCGGTCAAATAGAATAAGTTTTGTAGAAAACGGTTTACAAAGAAGCGTGAACGCAGGTTTCAAATATGTTCTTTCGCAAAGAGTGAATTTAAATACTGGTCAAAATAAATTTCCGTTTGGTCAAAGGGTACAATTCCGTTTAGTAAATCCATTAAATGGTAGAGTTCAAGAGAGTTTGCAGATTCCAACACCACTTGAAATTACTGGCTTAGTGCTGACAAGTGGCTCAGTGCAGAATGGAGATTTGAGAATTAACTTGCAATGGTCCAATAGTCAAAGTTCCACTGGCAGAATTAGAATTGTAATTGGAGGAATTTTACGTGGAACAGACTTAACTTTTCCGATCTACGACGTAAACGTTAAGGACAATGGTATTGCAAAAATACCAAAATGGATGATTGACAATATTCAGTTTGAAAGATTTGACTCTTTGGTTATTACGTTCATTAGGCAGTTAGAGTTTAGTGGAAGACTAAATGATAATACATTAAGTGATTCATTTATTGTTGCGCAGAGTATTCACAATGTTATTCTTGTCCCTTAAAAGAAAAATAACTTTAACAACATTAGTAGTTATTATGATTTGCAGTAGCGAATACATAGCGCAATCTTCGTTTGATTTTTATGGTAATTCTTGGAACAATAATAATGATAGCTTCCGGTTAAACTCATTGGAAAGCAATCCACTGAATTATTCTAAATCTGATGACTGGGAACTTTCAGTCTCATATAATACAAATCTTGCTGACCAAGTTACGAACAATGTCTATTTGATATCTCTTTCAAAAAAATTGGGAAGCCATTATTTGTATTCTAGATTTACCCCGGGCATAAAACACTCATTCTCTTTTAAGACCGATCAAGATATTGTAATTCGAGATACAGTATTACTTCAAACAAAAACAAAAATTGAATATTCTGAAAAATTCGGATTCGGATATTCGGTTGATTTTTCAAAAACAATAACTGCGGGTTTTTCATTTAGATATTTCGGCCAGGAGTTAACAGAAGATACTCCAGATGTTGTTTATGATTCCGTGAACGCAATTGTAACTGAAACAATAACTTCAAAAAAAGATTTCTTGAAAGGTGATATCGGTGTGTCAATTTCTCCTTCCAGATATTTTACATTTTCTGTTCATTCCAATAATTTATTTATTGCAAATAATAATGATAAGTTTGAAGAAGATTTTCAAATCAAGAAAGATAAACTTGCTGTTTTTGGGCTTAGTATTAAACCGATTGACAATATAAATCTATTTGGGAAAATTGAAACCAACTCTTCTTTTAATGCCGGATTGAATTTAAACTGGAATATGTTGGGAGGTACTGTAAGTATTGGCAATTCAATCATACATGATAAATATCAATCACCTTACATTGCTGGTATGATTCCGTTTGTAAATTACTCAAATGATTTCATGAGCATCACCGTAACCGGAGTTAAATATTTTGAAGAAAGAAACAAAGTGCAGCCTCTATCTGTTTTTCGCGAAGAAGGAATTCACAGCGTAATAAATAATAGATATAGTGACGACAAGGTTTGGGTAAATGTGAATTTTGCTTTTTCATTAAAAGAAGAACAAAAAGTAAAATTCATTGATGTTGAAATTAAGAAAGATATTTTCCCGTCACTAGATGAACTCTATTTAAGTGAAGCTTTTGCGGTAGGAAGAGTAGTTAACATAAGTGATGAAAAAGTAACTGTGAAGCCCTCCAGCAAAATTAGTCAGTTAAACGAAGAGCTAATTTATTCTCCATTAGTGACAATTCAGCCTGGTGATACTGCAGAAGTATTTTTCTATACCAATATAAATAAAATAAATAGGGTAATTTCTAAAAGGGAAATATCGCAAGCTAACTTTTATGTTACTGTCCATAAAGAAAATCCGGATGACGCATTTCAAAAACCGATATTAATAAATCAGAAAAATAGCTGGGATGGGAACGTATTCAATCTCAAACATTTCGTAAAAAGAGACCTTGATTACTCAAGTAATTACGCGAAGCAAATAATTAATAAAAATAGAGACTCACTTAATAATGTTGATCCGTTGTTAACGAACTTCAAAACAGTTGAAGTACTTTTTAATGAGTACGTTAAAAACTTGACATACGTTGCTGACCCAAGAGCTTCACATGAATGGGTCCAATTCCCAAACGAAACTATTGAAGTTAAAGGCGGTGACTGTGATGACTTAAGCGTATGCTTCAGCTCATTGCTGGAAGGAATAGGCATACCTACGGCTTTTGTTGATTACAAAGAGCAGCAGGGAATACGGCATGTAAACTTACTGGTAAATACAAAGTTGATAACTTCACAGGCATCTTTAATAACAAATAATGACCGTAAATATTTTTTAAGGACTAATGCGGAAGGTGTTGATGAAGTTTGGATTCCCGTGGAAATGACTATGTTGACAAATTTTAAAGAAGCCTGGTCTGTTGGTGCAAAGAAATTCTATGAAGAGGCAGTGGAGTTATATGGGTTGGCAAAAGGTCAAATAGAAATAATAGACATTAATTAAAATTGATGGTGAAAGAAATGAAAAAGTTTTTAATAATATTTTTAATAATTGGAATAAATGCAGCACAAGATTTTGCCGTTGAAAAAATCTCCGGTAATGTGCTGGTACAAAAAGGTTTCTCGGAAAGCTGGGAAGATGTAAAAATTGGCGACAAACTTTCTAAAGATGATCTTCTGCAGACTGAAGAAAAATCATTTATTCAATTGAATAATTCTGGCAGCCGTTTTCTCCTGAAAAGCAATTCTGCATTGGGGTTGAATCATATAAAAGAAGTTTCAATCAATGAACTTCTGCTTGCATTGGCGATGGAAGAAATTAGAAAAATTCCGAAAGACGGTAAGAAAAACGAATCTCGCAATACTGCTGTTTATGGTGAAGAACACAAGCTTGTCTCTACGCTGGAGATCAAAAAATCTACTTTGGGGCAAAAAAGATTGAAAGGCGCAAAACAGCTCGCCGAAGAAGGCTTTGAGGAATCTGCAATTATTGCTGCTAAAGAGACTTACAGAAAATATCCTGACACAAGAAAAGATATAAATAACAGACTTTATTTTGTTGATCTTTTAATTCAACTTGAGTTATTGGAAGAAGCAAATAGTGAACTCTATTCACTTAAAGAATTTGCTGAAGATGACAATTTAATTCTGGTAGATAAAAAAATAAATGAAGTTAAAGAAAAGCTTACTGTTAATTAGTATTTTTGCTTTATCAATTGCTTGTTCAGATGATACTTCTGACCCAGTTATTTGTACCGAAATATTTGTGATTTTCGATGTAACAATAGTTGACAGAAATAATTTGCCTGTTGATTCATTAAGCACTAGTGTAGTTTCGAAAGAAGGAGATTTCGTATATAATTTTTTTGACGATTTCAATGGTTTAGGTGTCTATCCGGTCATGACGGATCAGTTCAAAGATGAATTGAGAGGAAAGCAAGAAGTAGTGATTTTTACAGCTGAAAACGACAGCATCAGCGTTCAGCAAGAGTTTGTTTTCACTGCAGACGAGTGTCACGTAAATAAATTATCGGGTCCGGATACTTTAATAATTAATTAGTTTTTATTTGGAACTAATTTTGTTATCATACGTTTCAATTGTAGCAAATTAATTTTTACAAGATGATACATAATTCAAATACAATTCGAATTTCATTCAATAGCGACTTCCGCTATTTTTCTACTTGCATGTGTTAATGCTTACATATCGCGCTTAACCTGTTTTTCTTTTTAATCTATATCTAAACAAAAATTAAATCAAACAAAGAGGTAAACTATGACTGCCAATAGTAATATTGGATCAGATCAATTTTC
This sequence comes from Melioribacteraceae bacterium, assembly GCA_028282005.1. Classification (GTDB taxonomy): domain Bacteria; phylum Bacteroidota; class Ignavibacteria; order Ignavibacteriales; family Melioribacteraceae; genus JANQIV01. Next base: position 86,200 of record JANQIV010000112.1, read on the forward strand.
CAAAAACTTATTAAAAATCCGTCACGGATATTCGTCCCGCTTCTCTGTAAAAAGAGAAAGCCAGAAATTCATCAACGACTTGCTGGAATTACTATTCCCGCATTTTTCAGAACAAATCTATTATGATGAAAATGATATTGAAAGCAAACTTCAACTGCTCAAAAGAAATCTTAAATTCATTTTGAAATCGATGAACAATGATGAGTTAAGCTGCAGTGATTATGCAGATGATTTTTTCAAAACAATTCACGAAGTAAACAACAAGCTTTGGAGGGACGCACAGTTTATCAATGAAGGAGATCCGGCTTCAGAGAGTGTTGACGAAGTAATTCTTTCTTACCCGGGATTTTTCGCCATCGCCATTTTTAGGTTTGCTCATGAAATGTATAAAATCGGCATACCTATTTTGCCGAGAGTTTTAACTGAATACGCTCATCAAATTACGGGAATAGATATTCACCCCGGTGCAAAAATTGGTTGTCCGTTTTTTATCGACCACGGTACCGGAATCGTAGTTGGTGAAACATCAAACATTGGTAATAAAGTAAAACTTTACCAGGGAGTAACTCTCGGTGCTTTGAGTGTCGATAAAAAACTGTCGAATCAAAAGCGTCATCCCACGATTGAAGATAATGTAATAATCTACTCGCAAGCTGTAATTCTTGGAGGTGAAACCGTAATCGGGCATGACAGCATTATCGGTGGTAATGTGTGGCTTACTGAAAGTGTAAATCCTTATTCTATAGTTTATCATAAAAGTGAAATTAAAGTCCGTAAAAGCGGGCAGTATGAAGAGACATTTGACTTTGTCATTTAGGAAAAGTTTTCAAATAAATTACAAACAAATAAATAAACGGAGTAAAAATGAAAGTACAAAATATATTGGAAACAATAGGCAACACACCTCATCTAAAAGTTAACAAGCTTTTCGGCAATGATCACAACGTGTGGATCAAACTCGAAAGAGCAAATCCCGGCGGTAGCATAAAAGACAGGATCGCTTTTTCAATGATTGAGGATGCTGAAAAGAGGGGAGTGTTGCAAGAGGGGAGCATTATAATCGAACCGACATCAGGTAATACCGGCGTGGGTTTAGCGATGGTAGCTGCTGTAAAAGGGTATAAATTGATTTTGGTGATGCCTGAATCAATGTCAGTTGAAAGAAGAAAATTAATGGCCGCATATGGAGCTGAATTTGAACTTACACCAAAAGAGGGAGGAATGAAAGCTGCAATTGAAAAGGCTCAAGAGCTACACCAGCAAACCCCAAACTCCTGGATACCTTCACAGTTTGATAATCCTTCGAATGTTGATATCCATAAAAAAGCAACAGCTCAGGAAATCTTAAATGATTTTCCTGAAGGAATTGATTATCTAATCACTGGAGTAGGGACCGGCGGACACATAACCGGAGTTGCTGAAATTCTAAAAGAAAAATTACCGAACTTAAAAGTGTTTGCAGTTGAACCAACTCTCTCACCGGTTATTAGTGGTGGTGCTCCTGGCCCGCATCCAATTCAAGGGATTGGTGCTGGGTTTATTCCTGAAAACTTGCATACAAATGTTTTAGATGGAACTGTGCAGGTTGAAAAAGAAGATGCGTTTATATTTGCTCAAAGAGCTGCTAAAGAAGAAGGGCTGCTTGGCGGGATTTCATCTGCAGCGACCTTGTCTGCTATAAATCAAAAATTACCTGAAATACCAAAAGGCTCTACTGTATTGGGTTTTAACTATGATACCGGTGAAAGGTATTTATCAATTGAAGGATTGTTTTAATTAATCTTTTATGTCATCGGGGCAAAATTCCTTGCTCCGATGGCTTTTATACTTCTTTTAAAACAACAAACTTTCCGTCTTTTCTTAACTTTTCGGCTATTAGTGGAATGATATTTTTTCGGATAACAATTCCTGTTTGAGCAAAGCTAATATCATTTTCAGCGGGATTGCTTGCAGTGCCAACTGTAATATTTATTTTATCTGCAACTTTTATGAGATGATATAATTCAGTTACAGGGCTGTTCGTTTCAAACTTCTCGGGATTTTCTTCCCAAATATTGTAAATTTGATTGAGTGTAACTGCACCTTCTGTAACAAGCGAAATTCCTTCTATTTCGTAATTAGGGGGAGCGATGCTGCTACTGAAGTTGTTATCGATTTTTAATGTTCTTCCCATCTGCCTTGCTGCAACTTTTGCTGTTGTCGCACCGCAAATAATTTTTAATCCTCTTGATGAAAGAAAATTATTAATCACTTTAGCGTCATTTTCAGGATTTAAAGGCGGGCCGGTTAAAATGTTTATAGCTACCCCTTTCCTGCAATAAACCATTGAAGCTGTTATGTCATCTCCAACTTTCTTTTGCCAATAAACTTTCGCTTGATCCAATACTATGTCTGGTACCTTCTCAATTTTTTTACCAAACTTTATTGAGTTGGAGATAAAGTCGCTTACTTCTTCAATCTTCCAGCCGTAATTTCTCCCGCTTCCGATTCCGGCGTTTGTAACTCCATCTGAAAAAGTTATAAGTCCTTCTCCAACTTTTAGATAACAATCAGACTCAAGCACAATACTATTATCCAAATTGTAAACTCTTTGCGGAAGAACTGCAGAATATTTTCTCGACACAAAAATTGATGGCGGCATTTCGTATGAAAGAATATTTGCGAGTCCGTCATTCATAACTCTAACAATACTGAAAACTGCGTAAGACAAGTCATTGAGTTTTGCTTCTTCCATTGTTTTCACAACCCTTGAAAATGTTTCTCGAATTGAAAATCCGGAATTGAGCAATTCTTTAATTCGTGATGCACAAAGTGTAGCTGCGATATTTGCTTTTACGCCTGAGCCAAGTCCGTCGCAGACAATGTGGTAAGTTGAACTTTTGTCACGGTGAATTTCTACTACGTCGCCGCAAGGTGTGTCGGGCTTTTTGGATCTTTGTTTTGTTATTATTTCTGAGTGCGTGTATTCCATAACCAGTTTTTCTTTGTACCCAGATTTTTCTTTTCTTCGTCTTCAGTTAACTCAATTAATTTTTCGACAAGCTCTTCACCTTTTGCTGTGCTTTCTCCCAGATACTTCGCGAGGTTTTGCGCCATTGTAATCTGGTGGTCAAGCAATTCCTGAGCTTTATAAATTGTTTCTTTTTTCAGTGACGATAATTTTTCAGTCACACTTGTGTGTTTAGTGATATCAACAAATATTCCGGCTATTTGATCTTCTTCTTCAAGTGTGTAAATGATCTGATGACAAATCAAATTATCGTTGTGTTTTATAACCATGCTTATTTCTTTTTCATCAGAATTTTTAAGCTGAATAAAAGGTTCGGGGTCCATCAAGGTAGATATTTTTTTACCAACAGCATTATTTGAACAATGGAAGAAGTTTTTGAAAGCCGGGTTCATATGGATAATATTCAATTGCTGGTCCAGCACAATGATTCCGTTTGGGCTTGTGTTTATCACTTTATCTGTTCTTTGTTCAGCCAATCTGCGCATAAATGGAATGCACATTTCTTTTACTGCCATTCCGTTTAACACTGCTTTTGCTTTATCAATACACGAATCATAACCGCAAGCTTTGCAGTTCAGTTGATCTTCTTCACTTACTTTGCCTGTCTGCTCGAGCACTGTTCTAATTTCTTCATCTGTGAACCAATCTTTGTCAGTGATCTTTTTGAGTTCCCAAGTATTATCAAGATTTGTTTTTATGTCGGAAGATGCCGGTGAATTTTGTTCACACGATTTTGTGTAACTCAAAATCTTTTTTCTTCTATCAAAAATGTTTTCTTTGGTTGTTACACCAGGGCCGTTTATACAGCCGTATCTGCAGAACAATGGTTCAACCAAAGTTTTGCAGTCGTGTCCATTGCAATGATCGATCGAATCAAAAACTTCTTCGTATCCGGTAACTGAAATTATTGTTTCGGATAACAGATCGGGAGTAATGTCTGCTGTTTTCGGTAGTCCGCCTGCTAGTGGAAAATACCTTGAAACAAAAGGGGTATCCGAATCAAATGAACTGTCTTCCAAATCATTAAGCGAAATATTTTCTTCTTCAATCCAATCGAACCATTCGTCAAAGGTAATTACAGCATCAACATAGTCTTCAGATTCTTGTCTTTCTGCTTCACCTTTTTTCGCAATGCATGGTCCGATAAAAACTAGTTTTGAATCAAAGCCCAATCGCTCTTTTATAATTTTGCCATGCGCGCTCATCGGTGATAAAACAGGCATCAAGTTTTTTACTTTTTTAGTTTCGTATCTTTCAACATAATTTATAACCGCAGGGCAAGCTGTTGTTATTGAACAATTATTGGATTCGTTAAATAATTCTCCTGCTTTTTGTGCTACGTAATATGCCCCTTCCGCCGTTTCATAAACCTGGTTAAATCCAAGCATACGTAATAATGACGGAATTCTCTTTATTTGCCATTCTTCAAAAAGGAATGCAAACGACGGCGCAATACTTACTGCAACCTGTTCGTTTTCTTCAATCAGCTTTTTAACTTTGTATAAATCTTTGCGGTAAGTTTTTGCTTCTTGCGGACATTCACGGATACAAGTTCCGCACAGAATGCATCTATCATCTACAACTGAAGCCTGGTCGTTTTCCATTTTGATAGCGTTAACCGGGCATCCTCTAACACATCGGTAACAATCTCTGCAGCGTGCTTTGTTCGTATAAATTATTTGATTTGTTTCACTCATGTTTCTAACTCAAATTTGATCATCTTATTATTTTCGCAAAAAGCATCCTAAATGTTAATAAAAGATTTCCCGGCCATCGACTGAGAAATCTTCTCGCGGTGAATCTACGCTTCAACAATGTCTTGTATCTGCGTATGTAATTCCTGTGTTACTTTTTCAAATGTTGCTTCGCTAATCAATTTGTTATTCACTGTAACATTCGGACTGTTACCGCAATTTTCCAAACAGAATGTAGCTTTCACTTCAACTTGTTCTTTTAATTCTGCACCTTCAACATAATTGATCATTTTTGATAACAGATCCTGCGAACCTTTTATATAACAGTTGGTTCCGATGCACACATTAACTTCACATCTATCCTTTTCACTTGAATCAATTAAGCTAATCTCGGAATCAAAAAATCTTTTTCTATTTTTATAATGAGTGTGCAATAATTCGTGAGCTTTTTCGCCGCCGATCTCTTTTAAGTGCTCTTCGTATAATTTGCTCACATAAGGATTATCCTGTGATTTGTGAAGTTGAAGAGTTT
>JANQIV010000121.1 GCA_028282005.1 Melioribacteraceae bacterium
GTAAAACTACTGAGCATTTTGTGGAATGTAGAGATTCCAATTATCAATGAGAAAGTTTCTTTCGTTGCCGACTTCTTCCAAAAATTTTATTATATCGGAATTGATGTGATATTTGCCGGTGTGCTTGGTGTTGGTGTTTACTTCTTTTTAAGTGGACGAGTCTGGTGCCGTTTCGGTTGTCCGCTTGCTGCATTGATGCATATTTACACCCGCTTTTCGAAATATAGGATTTTTGCCGACAAGAAAAAATGTATCTCTTGTAACATTTGTACAAAAGTTTGTCATATGGGAATTGACGTGATGAACTACGCAAACAAAGGAATACCAATGAATGATGTCGAGTGTGTGCGCTGTTCTGCTTGCGTGGTGAATTGCCCGACAGAAGTTTTATCCTTTGGATCGATTAAGCAGGCAGTTGATCTTGATAATAAAACCTATAAAGAAGATGGAATACCATTCCTGCCAAAAGAGGATTGGAGAACAGGATTGTAGTTCAGTAAGCAGTTGATAATCAGCAGTAAGCAAAAAGAAATTAAAAAATAACTATTCAGCAATTGCTGAAGGATATAGAAAAAGAATTTACCTGGATTATTTTGTAAGTAAAATTTCAGATGCTGATATGGAAAATAGTGAAACGCAAGTCTGGATTGGTTTTGCCTTTAGTTGTAAATACATAAGTAAAGAAACAAAAGAATTATTAATGAGTAAGTCTTTGGAAGTTGGCAGATTGCTAAATCACATGATGAAAAATCCCGAAAAATATTCCAATAAAACTCATAATTAACATAAATTTTGCATACTGCCTATTGCGTATTGCTTACTTTTCTGCCATTATATACTACTTGAGAAGAGAAAATATGAACAAACCAGATAACCACATTTTAACCATTTTCGGTGCGAGTGGAGATTTAACAAAGCGTAAGCTTGTTCCGGAAATTTATGAGTTGAAAAAACAGAATTTACTGCCGGATAAATTCGCTATTCTCGGAATTGGCCGAAAAGAATTAAGCGATGAAGCTTTCCGTAATAAAATGTATAACGCGATTTTAGAATTCAACAATATTGACAATAAAGAAAATGTTAAAGAGTTTGTAAAGAATTTCTATTTCCAGACTATAGATACAAAATCAGCAGATGATTACGCAAAAGTGAAATCACGAATTGAAGGCTTAGTTGCGGAATATAGTATTGATGAGAATGTAATTTTTTACTTATCAACTCCGCCGAGTCTTTACGGAATTATTCCTGAATATTTAGGGAAACATAATCTTGCAAATGAAGACAAAGGCTGGAAGCGAATAATTGTTGAAAAACCTTTCGGTTATGATCTTCAATCTGCAATAGAATTAAACAAATCAATAAAACAATCTTTTCACGAAGATCAGATTTACAGAATTGATCACTATCTCGGAAAAGAAACCGTTCAAAATTTATTGGTAACAAGATTTTCCAACGGGATCTTTGAACCGCTATGGAATAGAAATTTTGTACAACATATAGAAATAACTTCAGCCGAAAGTCTGGGCGTAGAAAACCGCGGAGGTTACTACGACAGTTCCGGTGCAGTTAGAGACATGATTCAAAACCACTTGCTGCAAATTGTAGCTTTAGTCGCAATGGAACCGCCATCGTCAATTGAATCAAACTCAATACGTAATGAAATGTTGAAAGTTTTTCATTCATTGCGCCCAATAGAAAACATAAAAGAGCAAGTAATTCGCGGACAATATGTTTCATCTAAAATAAAAGGTGAAGCTGTTCAAGGATACAGAGAAGAGGAGGGAGTTGATCCGAATTCAAAAACTGAGACTTACGCGGCGGTTAAATTTTATATCGATAACTGGCGTTGGGGTGGAATACCTTTTTATGTTCGCCACGGTAAAAGATTACCGACAAAAGTAACAGAAGTGGTTGTGCATTTTAAGCCTACTCCGCACTCAATATTTAAATCACAGTCGTTGGGTGAAGCTTGTAATAGGCTTGTAATTAGGATTCAACCTGACGAAGGTATTTTATTAAAATTCGGAATGAAGGTTCCCGGTCAAGGTTTTAGTGTTCAAAATGTTAACATGGATTTTCACTATAAAGATTTAAGTAATGTCCATTTGGCTTCTGCTTATGAAAGGCTTTTACACGATTGCATGGTTGGCGATTCAACCCTTTATGCAAGGGGTGATGCTGTTGAAGCAGCTTGGGAATTTATAGACCCAATACTAAAAAACTGGAAGGATGATAACTCAATTCCGTTGTTTGGTTATCCGGCCGGAACTTGGGGGCCTGAAAACGCCGATGATTTAATTGAAGGCGCGCACTTAACCTGGCGTTACCCGTGCAAAAATTTATCTGATGACGGAAGTTATTGCGAACTATAAAAAGGAATTTATGAATCCTAAAATTGAAGTATTTCAAACACCGTTTGAAGTTGCTGATGCCTTTGCGGAAAAACTGATTGAGTTAATTAAAAGAAAGATTGATGAATCTGAAAGCTTCAATGTATCGCTTTCCGGCGGCAATACACCGCGAATTTTATTCAATATTCTAAAAGATAAATACAAAGAAAAAATCGATTGGGATAAAATAAATTTCTTTTGGGGCGATGAGCGTTGCGTTCCGCCAACAGATGAGCAAAGCAATTATAGGATGACCAAAGAACATCTATTCAATTTTATTGAAATAAATGATAAAAATATTTTTCGAATAAAGGGTGAAGAAGTACCGGAAAAGGAAGCT
>JANQIV010000126.1 GCA_028282005.1 Melioribacteraceae bacterium
AACTCCTCTGCCACCTGGATGCGGACCATGTATTGGCTTGGGAGCAGGTTTACTCGAAGATGGTGAGGTGGGCATCTCTGCTACAAATAGAAACTTCAAGGGCAGAATGGGATCACCAAATGCGAAAGCTTATTTAGCCTCTCCAGCTGTCGTTGCTTCATCAGCACTGTCCGGTTATATCGATTTCCAACCAGAATTTGAAACTGTTGAACTCGGTGCAACAATCAAATCGAACAAAAAAGATGCTGCCGAGGCTACAAAAGTAGAAATCATTGACGGCTTCCCGGAAGCAATTGAAGGTGATTTGATTTTCTGTAATCAAGATAATATGAACACTGACGGTATTTACCCAGGCAAATACACTTATGTTGATGATTTTAGCGCTGAAGACCAGGCAAAAGTTGCAATGGAAAATTACGATCCGGAATTCCAAACAAAAGCTAAAGAAGGCGATATTCTTGTTGGCGGATTTAACTGGGGTACCGGAAGTTCACGTGAGCAGGCGGCAACTGCATTAAAACACAGAGGAATTCAATGTGTAATTGCCGGTACATTTTCGCAGACTTTCATGAGAAATGCTATCAATAACGGATTCTTGTGTATTGAAGCACCGGAGTTAGTAAATGATCTGAAATCAGAATTTGGTGCTGACGAGTTAACAAAGCTCACAAATAAAAATGCCAAAATTGATTTTCAAAATTCAAAAATATTCATAAGTGAGAAAGAATATTCAATCTCTCCTGTTGGTAAAGCAGCCCAAGAACTAATAGTGATGGGCGGTTTGGAGAATTGGGTCAAAAATAATTTATAATTAGCAAATAATTCTCGACAATTTGTGAAAGTTTTATTATAATGAACTATACACGACATACCGGTCTTACTTTTCTTCCAATAAAAAAGAGAGGTATCGCTATGGCAACACTAGTTCATAATTTTGAAACCCCGCGCAATATCTTCGAGAAATTAGTTAGAGATTACGAGCAGCTTGATATGGTTGTAAACGGCGACAATATGTTCAATTTTGTCTCAACAGCTTATCATATGCAGGAGTGGATTAAACGGTCCCCAATTTACGATACTGAATCCGTAAGAAGACTAGTACGTAAAGCTTCGCACGATAAATATATCAAATTATGCAGCGATATAATTTCTGCGAAAATTCATTACCAGGTTATAATTGATGACCCAAGTCTACCTGAGGGCGAAGAACCGGATTTTAATGTTGTGCCCGAAAAATTTGATTTGGACAGCTACAAAGATGGATCCAAGAAATTTAAGTTCATCGTTGGAGATGAAGAAATAGATCCATTTGAGTTCAAAGAAGAAATAAAAGATCTGTATTCAACATATTTCAAAATCAAATAGGCTGGGTTAATGTGAATTCAGCCTGTTTGTTTTGAGATAGAAAACTATTTAATTCAGTAAAACACAGAGGAATAAATGGAAAAGTCAATCTCAAGGCAAATGGCTGAATTTGCATTAAAATTAAAATACGAAGACCTACCACAAGAAGTAATTCACGAAGTTAAAAGATATTTATACGATTCAATCGGCTGTGCATACGGCAGCTATCCAACAAAAGACGTTAACATTTTAAAGGAAATCTACCTTAACATGGGCGGAAAAGAAGAAGCTACTTTAATTGGATTTGGTAATAAAATTCCCGCTGTTAATGCTGCTTTAGTAAATGCGCAAATGATCCGCGCGTTAGATTTTAACGATATTTATTGGAAAGAAGATCCTTCTCACCCATCCGATATTATGCCTGCAGCTTTTTCTGCCGGTGAATTAACAGATGCTACAATGAAAGAAGTAATCGTTGCTATAGTTTTAGCTTATGAATTTGAACAAAGATTATGTTTGTTTGCAAAGCCTGGTATCCGAGAAAGAAAATGGCACCACGCTACTTTAACTCAATTTGTTTCCCCTATCGTTGCCGGTAGATTACTTAGCTTAACTGAAGACCAAATGGTGAACGCAATTGGTATTAGTGGATGTCACAATCATACAATCGGCTGTCCAACTGCCGGTAAATTAACAATGATGAAAAATACTGTTGACCCGATGGCAACTCAAGCTGGTGTTTTTGCTGCCTTGATGGCTCAAAAAGGATTCTCAGGAACAGAAAAAGTATTTGAAGGCAAAGAAGGTTTCATGGATTGTTTCTTGGGGTGGAATGCTAAAAAAGAAGAATTGGCACCAATCGATATGCACGGAAGAGATGGAATCTCAACTTGGTCATGGAATTTAGATGCATTATTAGGCGGACTTGGCGAAAGCTTCAAAATTATGGAATGCGGAATGAAAGCTTTTCCGACAGAAGCTTTAACACACACTCACCTTTCATGTGCTCTAAAAGTAATGATCGGTAACAATCTTGAGTATTCCGACATTGAAGAAGTAAAAGTTACTTGCTTCGCTCAAGCTTATGATATTCTTTTTGATCCTGCAAAATATCGCCCGGAAACAAGAGAAACAGCTGACCACTCATTACCATATTGTTTAGCTGCAGCAATTGTTGATAAAAAAATCACAACTGAATCATTCTCTGATGAAAAATTGCAAGATCCTAAAATCTTTGAAGTAATTGACAAAATAAAAGGCGAACCATCAATTGAATTTGAAAAAATGTTCCCTGCCAAACAGCCTTCAAAAGTTGTTATAACTACTAAAGATGGAAAAAGCTTTGAAGAGTATTTGGAATATCCGAAAGGTGATCCAAGAGAACCAATGACAATGGATGATCTTGAAAATAAATTCAAAGCTCTTTCAAGTCCAATTATGAGCAGTGAAAAACAAAATGAAGTAAAAGAAACAATTTTCAACTGCGAAGAAATGAGCTGTAAAGAATTCATGAATAAATTAGTTGTATAAAAAATTTAATGGAACGCAGATTATTATGGTCGCTATGATTTTTCGGATAAATCTTAATTAATCATGATTATCATAAAAATCCGTGTTCCATTTTCTTTAAACTTTTGAGAAAAATTATGACTAAAAAAAATTTAACAGCAAGTGCCGGGAAAAAAGGAAGCGGAGTTAAATCTGATTGCTTCATTGAAATTACCACAAAAAAATCTGGCGGATTAAAAATAGAATTGCAGAGTAAAGTTCATTCAATGTACGGCGAAAGTATTGTAAAACAGATTGAAGAACTTGCAGAATATTTTGAAATTGAACACGCAGAAATTTTGGTTGAAGATTTTGGTGCTCTTCCCTACGTTATTTCAGCAAGATTTGAGGTAGCATACAAAAGAATGTATCCGGATAGTCAAAAAGAGTTTCTGCTGCCTTTCAATAAAAAGAATAATTACAAATCTTCAATTGACCGTTTGAGAAGAAGTAGGTTGTA
>JANQIV010000151.1 GCA_028282005.1 Melioribacteraceae bacterium
TTTGTTTTGCACGGGTTATTGCCTTTTTTACAGCATCATTTTTTTTCATCAGTGCGCTTGCGATTTCACTTACGCTTAAACCACCGATGAGCTTTAAGCTGAGCATTATTTGCTCAATTGTGGTAAGCTCCGGATGGCAGCAAGCGAATATCATTTTTAACTGGCCGTCTTTTAACCCGCTCGTAATCGAGGTCTCGTCAACATCAATTTCCTGTGTGGCAAACTCTTCAGGGAATTCGTAATCAACAGATTTTTTTTCTCTTCGTAATTGGTCGATAATCGAGTTGTTTGCAACACGGTAAATCCAGGCTGAAGGATTTTCCGGGATATATTGATAACCCCAAACCCGCATTGCCTTTTCAAGCGACTCGCTCACAGCATCTTCAATTAAATCGATTTTTTGAGAAGAATATTTATTTGTAAGTGCTGATACTATTTTACCGTACTCATGCCGGAAAAGATGTTCTATGGAAGTTTTTACATTCAAGTTGGTTTACCAATAAAAAAGGATTGCTCTAATCTATGCGAACAATCCTTTTTAATCAATAACTTAAAAGTATTTTAGAGTTTTTACTTAAGATGTAAATCAAACCACTTTGCTGACTCTTTTGTAGCGTTTGATGTGTAATTGTCTTGATCATAGAAATCAAACTGGCTTGCGCCTTCAATCCAAATGATATTTTTTGCTGATTGCAGTTTGTCATAAAAAAGTTCTGTGCCTTGCGGAACTGCTGCAGTTTGGCTGTGAATAATCTGAATTGGTGTTTGAATTTTATCGGCAACTTTAATCGGATCAAATTCCAGCCAGCCTTTCCACGCCATTAACGCAAATTGGTTGCCCCATTCTTCAATTGCTCCTCTTTCCGGATTGAGATAATAATCAAAAGGGCCAAACATTGCCGCTGTGTTGTCTTTATCGCTAGCCGCGATTACGTAATCTACTTCGCCGGTTTCTGCAAATTTTTGTTTCGCATTGTTTGCTTTCGAAATTAAATTGTTTACACCTTCTTCGCCACCGTAAATGGCTTTAACTATTTCCGAGTTATGAAGCCACGGGGCAACAAAGTTGACGGCTTTCATTTTTGCTCCGTTAGCTAAAGCAGTGCTCATGTATCCTGCACTTGCACAAACTGCCAACCCGCCGATGTTTTCTTTTTCAATGAAAGGTAATGACTGCAGATAATTAACAGCATTGATAATATCTTGGCTTTTCAGTTCAGGTGATTCAAAATTTCTTGGTTGTCCTTCACTTTCTCCATAGTTGCGGAAGTCAAAGGTCAATACCACGAATCCATCTTTAGCTAACTTTGCCGCGTAGTGATCAGGCATTTGTTCTTTTACAGTTGTCCACGAACCGGTTACGACAATTCCTTTGTAAATATTTTCTTCGGTGAAATCTTCCGGCAAATGGAGCTTACCAACCAAAATTAATCCGTTACTTTCAAACTCAACCTTTTGGGTTTTTTCCGAAGAGCTGACATTAAAACTGCTTTGTAGATTGATTCCGAAAGCATCTGCTAAAATGAATGGATCAAAATATTCCGTGAATTGCTGAACTTTGCCGTTGTTGATTTCAAATAATCCAACATAATTATTATTGTAATCACCACCACTTTTCATTGGAATCAGTCCGCGGTAATTAACAATTACTAAATTCGGTTTATGTGTAGCAAATATTTTTTTCGGGAATTTCATTGAATGAAAATTTTCAGGTAAACCTTTGTACTGGTTGTAAATTGTATCTTTGCCGTTTAATTCTTTTGGAAAATTCTCAGGAGACAAAGGCATTATTTGTTTTCCGTCGTCAGCCCAAACTTTAATGAATGATTGAATATCCATATTTTCAAGCGAAGTAAAAAATTCTTTAACGGCTTCCTCCGCTTCTTTTGTTACTTCAGTTAGATTGAATATTACGCCTTCTACAACATTTTTTTGCGCGAGCTCGGGAAGCTTTGTATTGCCTTCCTGCATTTGAAAGTTGAATTTTATTTTATCGATCAGCCAATTTCCGTTTTCGTTTTTTGATAAGTTATAATCATAAGTTCCCACTACTACCCAAACATTGTCATTACTTTCGTTTGGCAAATAGTGTAAAGCCAATCCGTGAAATTTTACGTCTGCTTTGTTTTCTTTTACATCTGTTGTAAAATTTCCTATTTGGTGATGTGTGCTTTGAAAGCCGGGTAACAAACCTTTCCAGGCATCAGCTATTTGCTGAGGAGTAAGCGTTGCGGGTTCACCTCCTGCCATTGATGTGTAATCCAGTAAAACATTTTCTGCCAAAGCATTTTTTACTTTTTCCCAGTTACGGGCATCAACATCCGCAAAAAAGTTAGTGATGGTTTCAACTATTTTTTCTTTTTCCATTTTTGTTTCACCTCTATTTATAAAATTTTTAGATGCACTGATATAATTTGTCAAAAGAAATGAAAGCAAAAACACTGTTAATAATTTTGCCGACTTTTTCATTTTTTTATTCCTTTCCGATTTGTTTGATTTTCTACAACAAATATAAACCAGTGAAGCTAGGCTATGATAACAGCATTCAAAGAATGTATGACAAAAATCAAAGGGAGGTATTATCCCTGAATTGTTGGGGTGTAAACGAGGTCATTTTTTTGAAGAATGCGTTAAAATGTGTCGGTTCAACGAAGTGTAATCTGAAAGCAATTTCTTTAATTGATAATTCGGTTTGACGAAGCAATGATTTTGCGGAGGTAATAATTTGCTGTTGAATTATTTGCGAAGCTGTTTTACCTGTTATCCTTTTGGCAACGGCGTTTAAGTGGTTGGGATGAATACTCAACCTTTCTGCGTAAAATGAAGTCTGCCTAATTTCCGTATTTTCCTCTTCGTTTGTTAGCGAAGTTTCCACCAGTGTTTGAAAACGGGAAACCAAAAGAATATCGGCTGTTCTATTATCCTGTTGTTCTTTCGCGGGAATATTTAACTTTTCAAAATAGCGTTTAGTCAAAAGCAGAAGCAAATGGGTATAGGTTTGAATAAAGCGAAATTTGTCATTGTTTTCAGAATGGTATTCGTCATTTATTTTTTGAAATAAGTTGTCGGCTAATTCGGCATCACTTTCCGGTAGATTAAATGGAATTGATTTATCAATTCTGAAAAAGGGAAAATCGATTATAAAATTCTGCCAGTTCGGATTCATGCTCACAAAGTCTTTATCGAAAATAATGTACCAGCCCTGCCAGTCTTCTTTAATCTCCCATGTAATTATTTGATAAGGTGAATTAAAAAAAAGGTTTGAATTAAGTGACTGCCCCATAACTTCCTTGTTGCTTCCCGAATGCCTCAAAGCAACAGCGTAAAATTCATGTCTGAACGGTTCCTGTTTTAAGTTGACCGTTTTCATGTTGTCTTCAAACTTTCGTATATCATAAAAAGCATGTCTCGGCGGAGAAATATTTATTTCTTTGCAGTAATCTGATATTTTGGTAATCGTTTCCATAATTAGCGAAATGAATGTACCAAATAATTTATAAAAATGATTTCATTGAAGTAATGAGGAACCGCATTAATTCATCAGTCCCCCAAAACGACTTATAAATTAGGTAGAGTATCTATAGGGGTTTGAGACTATTTCATATTTTTAATTCTTCTTTTTTCTTCTTCAATAGAAACATCTTCAATATGAGTTGCAATCCACCAAATGTTACCAGTTGAATCCTTAACTCCCCCGTAGCGTTCACCGGCGTGATACATGTCTGTTGGTTCCATCACCGAAACTCCGCCCGCTTCAATTGCCTTTGCGTAAACACTGTCACAATCTTCAACATACAAATATATTGAAGCAGGCATTGCACCGAATTCTTCATTTGGTTCTCCGGCCATTATCATTGAATTACCGACTTTGAGCTCGGCATGCATTACTGACCCATCGTTCCTGTCAAACTTGCATTTTAATTCTGCGTCAAATGCTGTTTGCAAGAATTTTATAAATTCGTTTACGTTTTTCAGAATTAAATAAGGCGTTATTGTGCTGAAGCCTTCTCTTATAGGTGAAACTTTCTGATTCATATTTCCTCTCAGTGATATTTTGTAGTCATTTCGAACACCCGATTTTGTCTGGGTCTGAGAAATCCGATGCTTCCCAGATTATGAGATTTCTCAGTCGTCCCCAAAACGGACTTCTTCGAAATGACAAATGCTATAATGATTCTATTATTAATTACTTTTAACAAAATTAAATATTTCTTTGTTCAGAATTTCCGGCTGGTCTTCCATTATAAAGAGATGCGAATTTTCAACACGCTTTATTTCAATGAGCTTGTTTGCTTCCGAAGCCCCTTGCCAGCTTAATTGAAAATACGGCTTTACATATTGGTTTTCTTCTTGGGACAAAAATTCTTCGTCGAAAGAAGGGACTAAAACCAAGGCCGGGACTTTTAAGTCTTTAAATCTAACAGTGATATCCGAAGCAATTAATTCGCAAAGATACTGCACCAAAACCGGGATAGGTACCACTGCAGATTTCTCCCAAATTTCTTTTCCTTTTGCCGGGTCTTTTGAGTATTGATCCGCAAGGAAATTCCCGTTATGCCACGTTTTTACTTTCACAAATTTAAACCACTTCGGAGCCATAATATTATCCGCGTACCAAACACGCTGGCTTAAACTAAAATTTTGAGAGGCGTTGTAATATTTTGCCATTCCACCAATAATTATAATTGAACTGATTAGCTCAGGATATTCGTAAGCAAGCCAAAACGCTATTTGAGTTCCCTGCAGAAAGTTTGCAACAATAACAGGCTTTTCAAGATTTTCATTTTTTATTAAATCTACAATTCCTTTTATAACTCCGTTATTCCAAACATGATCACCGTAACTTGTTCCTTTTGGTGGCATTGGCGGGGCTTGTGTTTCGCTAAAGCCTGGAATCGTGATTGCATACATTGTGTAATTATCTAAGTTTGATTTCATAAATGATTGATAAATATCGCTGCCGAATCCCCAGCCGGGGATCAAAATCATATCAGTTTTGCCCGTACCCATTTTTGCAACTTTAACAAGTTCACCAAGTTTTGAAGTTTTGTACCCTTCCGGCAATACAAGATTATTTATTGACGAATCCTGAAGCTCCGGGTCAAACTGCCGCGACTGTGCATTGAAATTAGGATTGAAAACAAAAAATAATATTGTGATGATTAATAAGGCTTTGGCTATTACAAATTGCATTTTTCCCCCAATAATTTATTTGAGGAAATAAAATATGATAATCGATCCCATTAAATCGTCAAGACTTATAAGTATTGTCAACAAAATCTTACTTAAAGTTGGTGGTTATGTTAAGAAATTGTTAAGACAATATTAATTTTCAATTTAAGTCGTTTTAATGCGACAATTATATTGACAACCATGCTGTGTTTTTTTAAGTTTGTAATGTATTATATAAGCTAATCTCAACTAATAAGGAGCTCATATATCTAATTAAAAAAAAATATTCATCCATGTCGTATTAAAGCGACATCTAAATAGCAGGGTGCTATATGAAAGAATCGTCATTAAGAGTCCAGCCAAATTACCAACATGCACAAAATTTGTTGCAGGTAATAATTACTTTGATGGGGTTTCTTCTTACGCTTTACATGGTAATCCTATTAAAAAGGCAAACAAAACATGAAACTTCCCCTTACCTTTACCCTAGTTGTTTTGTTTCAAGTCAATCAATTTCAGGCGATAATATAAATCCTGATTTTGAAAGTGTTCATGTGGCTTATAAAAATCAGCTTGAAAACTACAAAATACCCTATTCAGAGAAACACTTAAATCTCAAGATTAGCAACGATAGTAAATCAGTTGCCGAAAATTGTACTATCACAGCCCAGGCTTTTATTGAACCTGGTAAATATCTTGAAGAACAACATGTTAAGGATGCATATCTTTCGTGGACTGTAACAAAGATTGATTACATCTCTCGAAATAAAGATGTTTTAGTAAACATTGGCGAAATCAGTTGTTTCCCTTATATGAAAATCTTAATAACTGTGGCTTACGAAGATTTTGAAGGGAACGAACTCTTCAAAGAAAAAGAATACGAATTTGGTTTTAATGCGTCACCCATTTAATAACAAACTGATAAAAGCAAATGGAAGAAAACAAAACTGTTGGTCAATACATACGTAAGTATATACTAGATAAGTACAACATGACCCAGCAGGATTTATCAAAAAAAATCAATGTGTCTCGTCAGACAATTAACCAAATCATTGCAGGGAAAATAGATTTGTCGCCTGCAATGGCTCATAAGTTGTCAAAACACTACGGCGAGACAGTTGACTTTTGGCTGGGTCTAAAAAATCAAGGGCAGTTTTATAACGGTCAAAGTGTATTTGACTGTGAAGACCCTGTAGTATCTTCGTGGAAAAAATATGGGTATCATACTCTTGTTGATCATGAACTAATTGACGGCATAAATAGCGGGATATTCGGGAGAAACTTCAATATTGATTGTGTTCAGCCTGCAAGTTATGACATACGTGTTGGTTCTCAGGCTGAAATAATTAATAACGGTAAATATAGAAAAATTGATATTGAGAAAGAAGAAAGTATAGCCATTAAACCCGGCGAACAAGTAAAAATAAGTTCCTACGAATATTTTGAGTTCCCTCTATTTTTACTTGGCAGATTAGGCCCAATGACTGATCTACAGTTGAATAACATTAATACTTTGTACGGTCTTCAAATTGATCCCGGTTTTAAAGGAGTACTCGGAATAAATCTCGTAAATAACAGTGACGAAGAATATCCTCTTGATTATAAAATGAAATTTGTTTCCGCTGAAATTTATTTCTTAAACGTAATGCCTAAAAAAGGATATCAAAAGAAGAAAAATAATTTAGATGACATTGATAATGAACATAAATTAAATAGCAAAGATCTTGAAAAGATTTCACCAAATGATAAAAAAGAAATCAAAGCAATGATGAAAAGATTAAGCGAAATATTAGGCGAATGATAAAAAGATTTTCACTGAGAGATTGTTTATTCAAAGCCAATTTTTTAATGGATTATAATTTTATCTTGAATGATTGATTTGATTTTTGAACTGTACAGGAGTTTTTCCTGTAAATTTTTTGACCGCATTATTAAAAGAAGTTTTGTTATTAAAACCAGCTTCAAACGCTAAGGCAAGTAAAGTGTAATCTTTATTGTCCGGTTCGTTTAGTTTTCTTTTAAACTCATCTACTCTGTGTTTGTTAATGAAGTCATAAAACGTAAGCTCAAACTTTTCATTTAAAATTTGTGAAACATGATGCGGGTGTGCATCAAGCAGATTTGCAAACTCGTTTAGTTTTATTGAGCTGTTCAAATATGGTTTTTCTTCTCCCATTAATTTTTGGATATCAGCTTCAATTTTTGTTGCAAGACTTTCAGTTAAAGTAGATTTCTCATACTTCCCGTTGGATCTTATTGTGTTTAATTGGGAATAAATTTCCGGATTAAAAAATGACTTAATTACAATAGAATAAACAACCACAGCCATTCCAATTGTTAAAATATAATCCGCAGCAAAATAATATGTTGCTCCGAAACCGGATAACATTCCGTAGCTCATCCAGGCAATTGTGAAAACAGCAAAAGCTACGAGCAATTGTTGCAACCACTTCAAATTGACTCTTTGAATTGTTGAAAAATGGTTTTTGAGTTTTGAGTCATATGATTTTACAAGCGAATTAGTTAACAAAGTATAAATGAGAAGATGCGGTATTTGCAGTAAATAAATAATAACTAATTCAATCCTCGGTTCGTTTGAAATAGCAGTATACAATCTTTCAATCATTTTTATTTTTATTTGCGGATCTAAAAAATAAAAAGGCAGATAAGCAAAGAAGTGAAGTGTAAACGGTAGAAGATGGAATAAATAATTTTTTACTGAGAAACTACCATTGTCATTTAATAAAAATCTTGCATAAAAATAAAGCAGCGGACCAAACAAATAAACCAAAGGGTGAGTTAATGCAAAAAGAAAAGGGAAATTAATTAAGTGTCTCGACCAAAAAGCAACAATTTCAATTAGCCTTAAAGAAAAGACCAAAACGAATAACGCCAAAAATATATTTGCCGATTTATTTCCGCGTTTATTAAAAAGCAAAAGTAGAAATAAAAAGATTCCCTGAAACGCGCCGAACAAGCAGACTATATGCCATATGTTTAACGAAGGAGTAATCATGAAATGAAAATATAATGATGTAATTTAGAATTGCAAGATTATAAAAAAATGCGACCCCTTTTATTTAGAGCCGGAATTAAAATTATTTGTTCTAACTGTTTTTTAAGTGTAACCCATTGATTAACTAGGCAAGATTATGTTTATAACTTTATCCCGTTTTTTGAAGCATTATCAAATTACCGAAGGAATCTTCAAAGATATTCTCTAATCCCCATTCTTTTTTTGTTAGGTCATCTCGAAATACAACACCCTTGTTTTTCAATCTTTCGATTTCCCCTTCAAGATCATCAACCCCAAAAACCATAACGGGTAAACCGGTAGTGAATAATTTTTCTTGATAATCTTTTGCGAAGGAATCTCCTCTGGGCTCAAGAAGCAATGCTGTCCCATTGATATCATCCTTTGAAACTACAATTGCAAGTTGTGCATCAGGTACAAATTCTTTAGAATGAAATCCAAGTATTTCTGTATAAAACTTGTGTGCTTTTATAGGGTCATCTACAAATATGCTGGTCAATGCGATTCTCACTCAAGGCTCCTTTCTTATATCATTGTTAATGGTTCAACCGACGATTGAAAATATAACAAAAAAAACAGTTTGATTAAGATTATAAACGGCCTTAATATTTTATTTTCTGTTATGAAATATTTTGTGATAGCCGAGTAAATTTTTCACTTTCGCGAAATACTCATCCGCTGAGGTGGGGTTCGTGGTAACTAACGAAATCCCCCAGCCTCTCTTCTTTGACTTCGTCGAAATGACACTATTCTATTGAAATGAAGTACTAACTAATCTGTTTTATCTTTCTCCAAGTGTTCAAGACGTTTGGTTATTTCTTCAAGGCGGGTTTGCATTTTTCTTTTGTTTAAGTCCGGGAGAGATCGTATTGCCCTTATTTTGGCTAGTGAACTCTCCCAAGTTGCGAATAATTGATTACATCATTAAATCTAGAAAATATTTTACCGTTTCAGTAATTTTTAAAGCTATGTCTTTGTTACTTCATAAGCAGCAATTTCTTTGTAATACTTACGTTTTCGCCACCCAAATGGTAGAAATATATTCCCGAGGATAACCCTCCGGCATTCCATATAATTTTGTAAGATCCTGGTGTATATTCGCGTTGTCCAAGAACTTCTACTAACTGGCCTAACATATTGTAAATTCTTATTGAATATGATCCGGCTTCCTTTATACTAAAGCCAATAGTTGTAGAAGGGTTAAACGGATTCGGGTAATTCTGGCTTAACGAGAATTCATCGGGCAATTCCTTTGATTCCTCAATTAAGTTATTAGACTTCTTGGAAAGCGCAAGCGTGTCAATCTTGAATACTGTTGCAATTACTGTTACACTATCAATACTCATCGTAGAAAGATTTCCTGAGATTAATAGAAAGCCATTGTTCTTTGCGGGAGCTGAGCTAACAGTAATGTCGGCATTTTTAATTGTAACGTTTTTGAATTCACCGTTATCTCCTTCATTAACAAGTAAACCTATCTTAGTATTACTTGTATCATTTATTTCAATATCAAGTTTTAATGAATCTATATGATACCCGCCGCCGTCAAATTTTCTATCGGACCAATCAAATCCAACTTTCCATGATTCACCCAAGCTTTTCATATTTATGTCATTTGCCAAAGCCCAATAAGAGCTTGTTGACCCTATTATTCCTATGGAATCCCAATCAGCCGCATTATAAATTAAATATGGGTCTGATTGAGTTCCGCTGCCGCTTATGTCCTGCTCGGCTAAAGCGAAAGCAACAGTATTAAGCAGATGCAGCAGAGCAAAGACAATAATTAGTGCCGAAGCAATTTTTATTTTCTTTAACATTTATAAACCTCAACAAATTTTTTAGTTATTGACTTCTTTTTTCAATAAATCTATTTCCTCTTTTAATCCGTCTATGGTTTGGTTCTGTTGAATAATATATAATGTCATTTCTTCAATTTTTTGGAGAAGTTTAACCTGCATTTCTCCAATGTTTAATCCATTTTCTTCAACTTCTTTTGCAGAAGGGATATCAGGCAAGTGTTTATTTTGTTTGATGAACTCGCTTACTTCAGTTATTGATCTTAAATTAAAATCATCTTCAAAAACAAAATCAGGCCAACCCGAGGTTGTAACTTCAACTTCTTTTGCCGTTATTGTACCGTTTACAGCTAGTTCAGACTGGGGTGTAGTTGTACCTATACCTACATTTCCGGTGCTTGTTATTCTTACAGCTTCTTGGGCTAGACCAGTACCAAATAATAACTCGGCTCCAGCCTTATGAGTTTGGATATCAAGCTTATTGGCATCATGTCCCCAGCGGATAAGTCCGCCGAAATTATCAGATGTGCTGCCAAATACTAATCCACCGGCTTCGCTATCACCGGCAAGTATATTAATGCCTGCATTCCCGCTTCCTTCAACTACCAGTTCATCAGCAGAGCCAACCGGAGTTGCTCCGCTGCTGTCCGATAAAACATGCAATAGGCCTGTTGGCGATGTTGTCCCAATTCCAACTTTACCGGAACTATTAATCCGCATGGCTTCCTGGGCAAGACCAGTACCAAATAATAATTCAGCTCCAGTTTTGTGTGTTTGAATATCAAGTTTATTGGCATCATGTCCCCAGCGGATAAGTCCGCCGAAATTATCAGATGTGCTGCCAAATACTAATCCACCGGCTTCATTGTCACCGGCAATAATATTAATACCTACATTCCCGGTTCCTTCAACTACCAGTTCATCGGCAGAAGTTACAGGACTTGCTCCGCTACTATCCGATGAAACATGTAAAAGGCCTGATGGTGATGATGTACCGACGCCAACATTGCCGTTATTATAATAGATATTAGTTCCTGTAGAATCCCATTGAGCAAAAGAAGGTTTTGATACTACTAATAAAATAAGTAGTAAGGAATAGGAAAAGAAATTTATTGATCTCATAACTAACTCCCTTTAAATATGTTGAATGTGTGGTTTGAAGTATTCTTAAAATATATTTTAAGAATTTAAACTGCTAAAAACTTTCTATTAAGTTTTAATATTAAGAGATAGTATTATTTTCTAGTTGTTCAAGGCGTTTGGTTATTTCTTCAAGGCGGGTTTGCAGTTCATAAATTTGCCGGGGATCAATATTCTCTCTTACGAGGTTGTCTGTTGCTGGTTCTCTCTGGTATTTTATGCCTGTAAGCAGCCAATTAATGTCGCAGCCGTCGAGAGCCAATTTGGTAAGTAAATCTACCCCCATTCCGTTTCTGCCGTTTGCGTATTGGCTTAGTGATTTCTGCCGGACATCAATTTTTCGTTCTAATCTTGCCAAAGTGCCGTATTTTTCCTCGGCGTATTCTCTAAGCCGGGCGCCTTGCTCAACGTATTTTAACCGCTTTTCTTCTTCCAAAGGTCATAAATCCTAAATGGTTGCAAATTTTACATCTAAAGTCTTGACAAGTGATACTTATCGATGTATATTTACATTTTAAAAGTTTGATTTTAATCCAAATAAAAAAGGGGGTTGGCCAGGATAAACGGGTTTCCACTAATCGCCAAATTATTGTTGCCTGCCGGGCCTTCCTCCACTCCTTTAAATAACTGCTTATTTGATTTTTAAGCAATTAATTATGCAAAATATTGATAAGATGTAAATAAAGCAACTCGTGTGTGCATCTTTTTGTTTGTCATTGCGGGTGAACCGCTGATAACAGTTTGAACGAAGTAATGAATGGGTCGAAATTATTTCGCTTTTTTTATTGTCGGAACACTTGCAATGGCATTTGTGAAAACGGAGAACTACCAATGAAAGAATTAATGACGCTTGATATTAAATACCCCAAAAGGATTGAAATACTTGTACGAGTTCAGTGCAAAAAATGTAAGGGAACCGGCTTTATTTTAGCTGATGAAGCGAAAGACATTAGAGAAAGGTACAGAAAAATTGTCAGCTCAGACCACTCATTAGAGGAAAAGAAAGCTATCGACAAAGAAATCCTGGACTTCGAGTTGACGCACAGATACAATCCACTCGCTCAATTTGCCAAGTGCGAGACTTGTGAAAACACCGGCCAACTTGTAAAATATATTGATGTAAAAAAGCTGATCAATAGCGAAGTGTGAAAACAGAATTCAGTCAGCCGCGATGTATTAATTATTAAAGTCCCTGAACAGCTTTTGGCGATGGTCCGTATTGGTTTTGCCCTAAATTTCCTTCAGTAACCATTAGAACTAAAAACCAAATTCCACCGATCAATGGTACAAATGAGATGAAAAACCAAGCACCGCTTTTCCCGATATCGTGCAGTCTTCTTACGGAGACAGCAATACTTGGAACAATTACGCCAATTAAATAAATAGCATAAAACACAGCACCGGTTCCAATAATGGTGTCAATAACAAGTAAAGCAATTCCGAAAATGATGTTAAATAATACAAACATCCAGTATTCTTTACGTCTGGCTCGGCCGTTAAAATTTGCGTAGTTCTTCATAACTTTGATATACCACTCCATGATATTCCCTCCATGTTAATTTATGTTTTTTTAATGCTCAGTGTCTCAAAGGAATTCAGTAATGAAGCCAATTGCCCTCATGACTTCAAATGAAGATAAAGAAAAGTATACAATATTTATAGTTTTAGCAAATGATAATTATATGATGTGATATAGCTAAAGATATGATGTTAAAGATTGTTGGGTTTACTACTGTGTTTAAAAATTATAACCTATTGAAAAGTAAAAGAATGTTTCACCCCAGCTAATTGAATTATCGGGTAGTAAATTTCTGAAATTAAAACTTTTTCCCACTGAGAAATCTGCCGGTCCTATGGGAGTATCAAGTGATAGTGTGCCGCCTATTCCATGCCTGAAATCCTTAAATCGTATTTGTTCGCGTTCGGTCCAGATTGATCCTGTATCGTAGCGGAGTTTTAAATATGAATCAAAGAATATTTCAAAAGGAAGGTTGAGCCTGTATTCAATTCCGGTTTGAAAAATTTGTCTTCCTCTAAAGTCATAATCGCGGAATCCGAAAAAGTTATTTTGTCCGCCGAAAGAAAACTGCTGGCTTAATGGCAGTGTTTCATCTGCAAAACCGATCTTGAAATTGAACATAACTATATTACTCGGATTGAACGCAATATGGTTTTTGTATTCAGCAAAGAACTTTGTATAGCTTGCTTCGCCGCCAAAAAAGCTTTGTGCGGTTTCGTAATAAGCATTCATCAAAAATCCGTCGGTAGGGTAAGGGATTCTATCTTGTGAGTCCAAAGTTAGTCCGAATTTTATAGAGGCTACGTTAAGATTGTATTCATCTACTGTTTCGTTATTTGTATTTTCAATTTGATCGCGGGTGAATTTTCCTTCAATAAAAAGTTTTCCGTACTTCTGTACTTGTGTTCCCAATGCAGCAGAAAAACCTAATCTTGACTCTTTGTATTCGCCGGTTTTTTGTCTAAGTATTTTATTTTTACTGGAAGTTGAATCGTCTGCGTAAGTGTTAATATCCCTGAACTCATAAAATCCCCGGATGTTGTAAGTGAGATAAGTATTAAATATCCGGTTGGCTTTATGTTCAAAAATAAATTTCAAATTTCTTGATCCCGCCAAAAGTGTTGTCCCAAGCTCAGTTGCAGATCCGAATATATTTTCATCCCTTAAATCCATTGAAAACTGGGTGAAGTATTCGTTGTCAACTCTTAGACCGAAACGCATTAACGCGGAGGGTTTCTCTTTAATTTTTATATGCAGCTTATTTTCGTTGTTTTCTCTAATTACATGAAGCTCAATCTCTTCAAAAAGATTTACACTTTTAAGATTATTAAGAGCTTTTTCAATTTCATCATATTTGAAAAAGCCGTTGTTCTTAAAATTGAATTCGCGTTTTATTACTGAGTCATTAGTTTTTGTATTTCCGTCTATAGTAATATCTGAAATGTACCCTTCGTTAATACGCACAACGAGCAGTCCGTTGTTGTCGTAAAAAGAAACACTTTGTACACTTGCTAATGAATAACCTTTAGCTCTATAGAGCTTCATTAATTCGATCAATTGTTTTTGAACCAGTTTGGGATTATAAGGTTTATTCATAACTTCATTAATAATTGAATATGCTTCTTCTTTTTCGATTTTAGTGATACTTGTTAAATCGATTTTATTGACGATTGTATTTAATTCCTCAGATATTTTTAATTGGGAATTTACTTCATTGACAATAATTTCGGCACTAATATCTTTGTGATTTCCCAACTCATAAATTTTGTTGATCTGATATAGAATTTCATTTCCTGAAACTTCATCAGTGTTTGCCAATCTTGAGTAAACCATTTTTTCAATTTCGCCGGGATCATCTCTCAATTGCAGATCAGCAAAGATTTTTTCTTCCGCGAAACTTTTCAATAATGTAGTTTCATAATTTGATTTAATACTATCAACTGTCGATAATGAATAATTATAACCAAAGTTTATCAATGATTTCGCTTCAGAGAAGCTTGTGTTATCAAATTCTTTTATCTGAGGGGAGATAACAAAATCAGCATCGCTAAGCTGTTGTGAGTTTAATATCTTCATTGGGATGCTGACAATTTGATCGGCGATAGTCCATGGATAATTTAATTCCTCTTTGGATCGCAATGAGCTAGTTGTATTAACTGCTAAAATAAAATCGGGATCAAAGCTTTCAGCAATTTTAACTGGAATATTCGCAACAAGTCCGCCATCAACCAATAGTAAAGAATCAAGATTTACCGGTGGAAGCAGAAACGAAACGCTTGAGCTTGCGCGCATAGCTTTACTCAATGATCCTGAATTGAGAACTATCGTATTGCCATTTACAAGATCAGTACAAACAGCTCTGAATTTGTACTGCATACTATCGAAACTGCCGTTTGCATTTATCGGAGCATTTAATGTTAGAAGTGTCAAAAAATTTGATACATCATGGCCAGTGTTTAATGCAGTTGGAATTACAAGCGAAAGCCCATCCAGCCTTAATGCAAGTAAAGCTTTGTCTTCGGTTATCTTTTGTTCAAGAAAAAGCTCTTTTCTGTCAGTTTCCTCTAATGAAAAGAAATCATTCCAATTTGTTGCACGCACAATCGAGTCGAGCTCGTTAATGCTGTAACCGGCAGAATACAGCCCGCCGATAATACTTCCGATGCTTGTCCCGACAATGTATTCAATAGGGATTTGTTTTTCTTCAAATGCTTTTAATACACCGATCTGTGCAAAGCCCCTTGCACCGCCGCCGCTAAGGGCAACGGCGACTTTGGGTTTATTAGAAATCTCTTTTGTTGTTAATCCGAATGGGAGCGGCTTTTCAACCAAATCTAATTCAAGGGGATATCTTTCCTGAGCAAATAGAATTGATAGAAAACAAATTAAGAACAAAACCTTTTTGAAAACGGCAAACATGTTACCCACTTTTCAGAAATTAAAATTTTCTTTTCTTCGGTTTTTTCTGTGCATCTTTTTGAAGCTTTTGCTGCTTTTCGGCTGCTTCAGTCATTCTCTGCATAAATCCTTTTTTTCTTTTAGATTTATCTACCGGTACAAGTTCACCATCAGATTTTGATTTGTTAATCAAATTTTGCTGAACGATTGAAAATAAGTTGAACATAAAATAGTATAGGTTCAATCCGGAAGGGAAGCCCATAAACATGAATGTAAACATTGCCGGCATCATGTAAACCATTGCTTTCTGGCTTGGATCCTTCATTGTCATTTTTTGCTGGAAGAACATCGTAATTCCCAATAACGGTGCTAATCCGGTGATTTTATCAATTCCGAAAAGCGGAATTTTAAAGCCGATATCATAAATAACATCAGGTGCGGAAAGATTAGTAATCCAGAACATAAACGGTTCATGACGGATTTCAATTGCGACGTTAAACAAACTCCAGAGCGCAATCAAAATAGGCATCTGCAAAAGCATCGGCAAACAACCACCCATTGGATTTATTCCGTAAGTGGAATACATATTCATTGTTTCTTTCTGAACACGCTGCGGATCATCTTTATATTTTTCTTTTAACTCTGCAATTTTTGGTTGAAGCATTGACATCTTTTTCATTGATTTATAACTCTGCTTTGTAAGCGGGTATAGCGCGAATTTGATAATCAATGAAAAGACAATAATTACAAAACCATAATTAGGAATGAATGTGTGTAAAAACTTGAACAATGGTAAAAGGATGAATTCCGAAATAGGACGGATAATAAATTTTAATCCGAAGAAACTGCCGAAATCAAATAGTGCTTCGTAGCTTCTGCCATATGATTCGAGCAAATCATAATCAATTGGCCCCATATATAAATTAAAAGAATTTTTCTGCAGACGAGTATTATTGAATGGTACTTTTAAACTAGTATTGTAGTATTCCCTCATTCCGTACTGCGGGTGAGGAATTGTTTGTCCTTCAATAATTGCACCGCCTCTGTCGTTAGGGATATCTGGCGAAATAATAATTGCAAAGTATTTATTTTTAACTCCAACCCAGTCAATCTTTCCATTAAACTCTTTTTGCACAACTTCACCATCGCTATCAGCTTCAACAATTATTTGCTCTTCAGCTGAATAAACACTAGCGTTAGCATAATTTGCTTCATCTTCAGAATTCTGTTCAACGAAATTAATACCGTTTGCCCATTCAACATCGTATCTGTAATTACTAATTACATCATCCATGTTTTCTAATTCTACGTCAACTTTAGAGGCATAGTTATTTCCGTAAAAGGTGAATATTTTTCTAATCAATTGATTTTTTTCGTTGGAATATTCGTAAGTAATTTTTAGTGAATCATCTGTGGCTACTGTGTATGCATAATTATCTAAGTCGGGATCGAAATCAATTTTGGATGTATTTATGTACTCGCCTTCTTTGGTAACAAAAACAATATTAAAATCGCCGCCATCTTGAGGATTAACAAGTTGTACATGTCTATCATAAAAATTTGATGTGTCTTCAATATTTCTGTAGTACCAAGTGTTGTGCTCTTTCAAATAGTACTTTCTAATTCTGGCACCTTTGCTGGTTAACTCTATTTTTGCCAGATCGGTATCAATTGTAACTATTCTTTCTTTTTTATTTGAGGAGAAAGCGGAGGCTATTTCATCAGTTTCTTCTTTTAAGTCTTCTCTAACTTGCTTTTCGGTTTCAGCTTTTACATCAATTGGTTTGGGAGTTTCAACCTGTGTAGTATCCGTAGTTTGAGTTTGTTGCGGTTGTGGTTCGGGAGAATTTATGTAAAGCCATACGACTAAAATTATCCCAATAAGTATAAAAGCAAGCGTAGTTTGTTTATCCATATCAAATCCAGTTTTTTGACATCCCTTACGACGTCAGTCTTAATTTTTTATTTCGATCTTTAAATTTGAAATTATTGTTTGGCAATAAATTACGGGTGGAAATATAAGTAATATCTGTAACAATCATGAGATTAAATAACCGGTTTAACTTTTCCAAGTAATTCTTTTATATCAGGCATAATCTCATTTAATGAGCTCTTCGGGGAATTTTTTTGATTCAAATAATGAGGTGATAAAACCAAAAGGAGAGTTTTGTTTCCCGTAGTTATTTTCTCCTGCAAAATATTTTTGTTTAGCCTGAATGACTCCCTCAGCAGCCTTTTAATCCTATTTCGCCAAACAGCTGTTCCGGCTTTTTTTGAAACAGCAAACGCAACTCTGTATCCAAAAGGAGTTGCCTCAGAGTTATTAAAATAAATGGCTTTGAATTTTTTACTGACGGAGTGGATTGTAGTGCCTTGAGAATAAACTAAAATGAAATCATTCTTTTTTTTTAGCCTTTCAAGTTTTGAAAGGCCATAAGTTTTGATATCTATTATTCGTCACTCACTGTTAGTTTTTTTCTGCCTCTAGCTCTTCTTCTCGCTAAAACTTTTCTTCCGTTTTTGGAAGCCATTCTTGCTCTAAAACCGTGCTTATTTTTTCTTTTTCTATTACTAGGTTGAAACGTTCTTTTCATAATTATCTCCACTTTTTACCAAAGAGCACAAAATTAACTAAATAGAAATTAATAAACAAATAAAAATAGTTTGTAAGTGTATATTTAAAAGGAAGATGGCGGCTCAATCTATTCGCAGCCCAGCCACAACCTGCAAACAATTTCACCGCCACAATTTTGAAAGGAGTAATATTTTCTAAAGGGTGTCTATCATAATTTACTATATAGGCTGCACATTACGTGCCAAAAAAGAATCCCCTTTATAAGTCATTTTCGCAATAAATAAAGAACTAAAAATTTGTTGATTGTATCAATTTGAAACTCAATCCTAAAAAAGAACAATGGGGATACAATTTGTATCCCCATCAATTTAATTACTTAACCAATACCATTTTCTTTATTAGATTTACATTTTCACCAGCTAATTGGTAAATGTAAATTCCAGATGCAAAGTTAGCCGCATCAAATGTAACTTGATGTGATCCAGCTATCATTTCTTCGTCTAATAATGTTCTTATAACTTGACCAAGAATATTGTAAATCTTAAGTGTGAATCTGCCGTCTTCTTTCAACTTGAATTGTATTGTTGTCGAAGGATTGAAAGGATTCGGATAGTTTTGCGCTAATTCAAATTCAGTTGGTAATTCTTCTACATCTTCTACATCAGTAATTACTTGTCCGTCATTTTTCAGAATTTGACCGTCTGATGTACCGGCGTATAATGTACCGGTTTCTTTGTTCAGCAAGATTGAACTTACTTCAGTTCCTGCCAATCCAACTGAATTCCAAGATATACCGCCGTCATTTGTTGTGTAAACACCGTTTGCAAATGTGCTTATGTATGCATTGTCATTATTGTCGATTGATACTGAATAAACATATAATGCTGGTAAACCAAAGTTTGATTCGTACCAATTAACTCCGCTATCATCAGAGAAGTAAACGCCGTCTCCGTAAGTACCCGCATAAAGCTCATCTTGTGAGTTTATAGCTAACGTCCAGATGAAATCATAACCAACATCCAATTTATTCCAGCTATCGCCGCCATTGGTTGATTTATAAATTCCGCCGCCAATAGTTGCTACGAATATATTATCACTTGAGTTTATTACTAATGCGTTTATTGCTAAGACATTCAAGCCGTTATTTGCTTCGTCCCAATCACTTCCGTCATTAGTTGACTTGAATACTCCAGTGCCCCAAGTTCCTACAAAGATATTACCATTTGAAGCAACTGAAATACCTCTTACATCATATCCGGTTAAGATTAATGACCATGTATCACCATTATCGTCGCTTAAGAATAGGCCTTGCTCAGTAGCAACATAAATATTACCGGTTGGTTCATCTGTATATATTTGCCAGATAAATGCTGCAACCATGCCATCATTTATCTTAGTCCATGTTTCACCGTCATCTTCTGATCGATAAATGTTTCCGCCCCAAGTACCGGCAAGTATATTTCCATCTTTGTCATTAGATAAAGAATAAACGATTTCATTAAATCCGAATGAGCCAGTGCTATTCCATGTTTGACCGCTTCCGCCGCCTGATCCGCCACCGGAACCACCGCTTCCACCGCCAGTACCAGTGTTGCCGATTGTTACTGAAGCTGAATCGTAATCATCTTCATCTTCGTCACCATTGTTTGGAGTTGAGTCTGGGTCTGTAATATCTGAAGAGTAGATTTCAGCAACGTTTACTAAAGTAGTGTCAACCGGAATGTTACCGATGAAATCACAAATGTTAAATTGTGCACCACCGCTTCCTACTAAGTTTTTACAAATCATTTGACCAGTAACTACACCGCCAACCATGTTTACATTAGCATATGGAGCCAATATAGTTCCAGGTACACCAACTTGGTTGATTTTTAGATTTTTAGCATTATAGAAGTTGTAGATAATGTTTTCGCAACCTTTTTGCAGGTTTCCAGCTTGACCGTTTAAGTGAATGCCGCCGCTCCAGTCATCAATATTTTTTCCTTTAATATTGATTAGAACTACTGAACCTTCAGGGTAGTCAACTACTAATGAAGTAGCGTTTTCTAAATCTTCAGCTTTTACTAAGAATATGTTTAAGAAAGGATCATTACCTTCTAAGAATAATTGACTAAATTCAAATTTAGTTGTACCGTTAACTGCTTTATTTTTTATTTCGTTTGATAAGTTTTTCAAATATGTTTTTGCTGCACTAAAATCAATTGGTCTGTCTTTTCTTAAATCACCATCAACAGAAACTAAGTTGATTGGAAGATTAGTTGATTTACCGTAAACTGCATTACCGAAGTATACTCTACCACTTTCAAATGTTAAGTTTCTATTTACGATAAGTACATCTTCGCCTGTTGTAGTTAATTTATCACCAACACTGTAGTTAGATAATGATGCATTTCTACCAACCGCCATTTTACCTTCTGTATCAGATGAAGGCATTGTTACATCTCTGAAGACGAATACGTTGAAGCCTGTAGCGGGACCAATATTTAACGTTGTAGTTGAAGCTGTTTGAACATCAACAAGTACAGTAATTGTTAATGTCTTTTTAGCGCCGCTTGCTATTTCACCAATTGTCCAGATGCCGGTGTTGTCGTCAAAATCGTTTGCTGGGTTAGCTGATATAAAGTTTAAGCCGTCAGGTAAGAAGTCTTGTACTTTTACGCCGGTAGCTGTTTTAGGGCCGTGATTTGTTACTTCAATAGTGAATGTTACTTGATCGCCATCTTCCGGATTGTCGTTATCAACAGTTTTAACTAAGCTTAAGTCAGATTCTTCAGGATCCGGACCGTCGCATACTTGAGGTGTCCAAGTATATTTTTTAGATACTTTGCCACCAAGTTGGTTATCATTACAATCGTAAACTTCAACAAAGAATTCTAATTCTACTAATGTATCTGTTGGTTTTACGCCTGGCCATTCACCAGTAATTGAGAAAGTTGTATCACCGCTAATCCAGAAATGTTCGTAATGAACTGAATTATCTGTATCGTCGTCTTTTGGATTAATTACTTGCCATCCTGTAACGACTCTTGCTCTACTTGGATCAGGAGTAACATCAATAGCGATATTGCTTAAAGTAATATCAATTTTGTTGTGTTCACATAATTCTTCATCCGGACCTAAATCTAAAATCCAGCTAGTTGTACATGCGTTCGGGTCTTTTCCATTTTTAATTAAATGGTATCCGTATTTATCTTTTCCGTTATAAGGATTTGTTGCATATCCACCAGGTACTTCAGCAGTAAATGTTCCAACACCAGCTAAAGGAATAAATCCGTTTGGTAAATTTTGTTCTTCAACAGTGTACTCTCCATTTATAGGAACTAATAAACCGTTGTTACTGAAACCCGGATTATTATAAGTAAAGATTAGATCACCACTTTGATCGTATTCACCAACAGCTGTTCCGAATTCACTTGTTACGGTAATTTTATAATTATTTGGCAATTCATTCGGAGTTGGAATTTCAACTTCATTTTCGTTGAACCATTTTTTATCGAAGTAAATATGTTCTACGCATCTTTGGTTTACATTGTTAGCAGACGCTGTCGCTGTTTTTCCGTCAAGCATCCAAACTAAGTTTGAAGAACCATCCCAAGTTACTGTAAAATCTGAGTTAGGGAAGAAATCTGTTCTTCCAGGATTGAATGTTGTTGTTTGACCTCTATCTTCTGGAGCAGGTGAGAATTTGTTATTGTCTCCAACTGGAATTTCAACAGCATCACCATTTGGATTGTTATAACCAAAATGAGCTGTAAAGGAACCATCACCGTTATCAACAACACATTCTAAAATCGGAGAAATTTTATCTCTTTCAGGTACACATGTTAAGAAGCCTTCATCAACTGCGCCATCAACAAAGTTTTCATTAACTGCTGTAGCAGCATCGTTTAATTGACTAATTGTAAATGAAGTTGATCCGCCGCCAAGTGCAGTTTCAGCTAAATCTAATAATTCTTCAACTGATTTATTTGCTAATGGACCGGTTGTGATAATTAATTCTGTAAATTCTCTATTGTTAACACCAAGCACGCCAGCTTTTTCATATTCAACATTTAATTTAAGCGCGGCAACTTGTCCGGCAAAAACAGTAATATTGCCTGTTGGATTTGTGTAATCTTGAGTTAATGCTGAAGGTGATCCGCCTTGAGGTAAGAAATCTTTAACCGCTATTGCAGAAGTCAATGTAATTGTATTACCAACACCGATAGTCATTCCACTTGGGAATATATTAGCAAAATTGTTATCTCTAATTTGACCCGGAGTTGAGTTAGAAGGAGAACCCCAACCTCCTTGAGTAGATGTTGTAAATCCTGTAAGGTCGCATTCACCGGAACCATCTTTCCAATTAACGATTCCTTCAACAGATCTGCTTGCATTAGTTGGTGTAGCTAAAACTAATTTTTGATATTTATTTGGCTCGATACAGTGAATATATCTTGTTCCTTGCGGAATAACTACATCAGCTGTAGCAGTAATTGTTGATGTAAAAACATTATTTTCTTGTGACAATGTAATTGGGCCGGCAACGCCAGTTGCATCTGTAACTGCTGAAGTTGAGCTCAATGTGCCTGCTGTTGTTGATAAATCAACAGTCAAATTGTTAATTGGAGTATTATCTTCATCCAAGGCTTTTACAGTAAATTCTGCATCTTCGCCTATACTTCTAAATTGTATCGGAGGAATAATTGAAAGAGTTGGAACCGGAGTTGAATTTCCAGCATTAGCTAATGCATCATTAACAATTGCAATCGCTCTGTTTTTGATAGTTGAGCTGTTTTCAATTGTAGTTACATCCATTCCATCTGAAAAATACCAGATAGCGGCTTGGACCGCAGAAGCTTCTTTAGAAATATCAGACAAAGCGCCTGAATAAGGTAAACTTTTGTATGGTACATAATTATTTAAAATGTAAGTAATCTCAGGAGGAGTTTGTCCGTCAGCTTTGTAAGTGTGTGGATTATCGTTTCTGAAAAATGCTATTCTGTGTGCAATATCGATACAATAAAACTTTGCATCGTTTCCTGAAATCTCACCTTTAAAGAATCCGGCGTTAACATTAAACTTTTTGCTTGGATTGTATGGATCAACAAATTTTATGTTTTTGTACTTATCCAATCCAAAAACTTTCATATCGCAATTATTGCCATCCTGTGTTTTTTGAAGAAAATAGGATGCTGGTTTAATTTCATTGGCTACATTTGTAGTGCCGGTTGAATCAATAATTGAATTTGCTAAAATGAAGTTCGAAAAAACAAAGAATGATAAAAGAAGCTTTGTAAAGAGTATCCCTCTCTTTTTCACATTTCCTCCGCTTGATTTAATTAATAAAATTCTTTCAATTGTGGTTTTTTAGGCAAAATAGATGCCAATGCAGAAACTTAATTTTTGAGTTATAATCGAATATTTTTAGGCATTATTTAATAAATAAAGTGTATCAAAATGATAATATAATTTAGCAAAATGTTACTAGGCACTGATATTAGATTTCTATTAATAGTTGTCGAGAACAACAAAAAAGCAATTCGGTAATTTTGATAGCAATATAATAAATCAAATGAATGATTTCTGAAATAGTTCGGTTCGGAAACTAAATATTTGTCCTTTTTTGAAACAAATTACATTTTAGTCAATAACGCAACATTTTCAATATGATATGTATGCGGAAACATATCCACCGGCTGCATTTTGATTAATTCGTAACCGCTTTCAGTTAACAGCTTTACATCTCTGGCTTGAGTTGTCGGGTTACAGCTTACATAAACGATTTTTTTGGGGGAAAGTGTAATTATATCGTTTACGGTTTTAGGATTCATTCCGCTTCGTGGGGGGTCAGCAATTATTATATCAGGTTTTTCAAGTTCAGTTTTGTTAACAAAAGGGAGGAAAGATTTATTTAGATCGACTTGAAAAGATTTTACATTAGAAATGTTATTTATTTCACAATTTGTTTTTGTATCCGAAACAGCAGATTCAACACTTTCAAAACCATAAACCTTCGCTGCACTTTTCGAAACATAGATCGAAATTGTGCCTGCTCCGGAGTAAAGGTCGTAAACAATTTCACTTCCTTTTAATTCAGCAAATTCAAATGCGAGCTGATAAAGTTTTTCGGCTTGAAGTGTATTTGTTTGAAAAAATGAATTTGCACTAATTTTGAATGAAAAATCGCCAATTTTATCAGAAATGGTACCGTTTCCATGATAAATTCGTTCATAATCACCAATGGCAACATTAGCTTTTTTCTCATTAATATT
Organism: Melioribacteraceae bacterium; assembly: GCA_028282005.1. Classification (GTDB taxonomy): domain Bacteria; phylum Bacteroidota; class Ignavibacteria; order Ignavibacteriales; family Melioribacteraceae; genus JANQIV01. The sequence continues at coordinate 24,389 of JANQIV010000151.1, forward strand.
GTTAATGATCGTTGTAATTTCCGGAATTTCTTTAATCAAAAAATTTGAATATTCAGTGAACAATCGTTTGTTATTTTTTGATGTGACAAGATTTGCCATCAAATCTTTTGTCTTGTAGCCGCTTTTAATAACCAAATTTCTCAAATACCCTGTATGTGTGTTCGTTGAATAAATAGTGGTATTTCTCGATTTGAAAAAATCCCGGGTGAAATTTAGAATTTTGTTACTAACTTCAGATTGTAAAAAACACTCATTGATATCGAGTACTTTATCAAAAATTCTAGGTATGTGAAGCCCTAATGCAAAATTTCTGTCAGCTACTTCTCCATTTTCAGTGATTTCATCTTTTGTTAGCCAGCGCTTATCAGCAAAAGAATACTCCATTTTGTTGCGATAAAAGAAAATATTTTCAGAAGCAGCAATGGGTAAATATTCAAAATCACTTATTCCGCCGATCCTTTCAAAGATATCTTTAACCTGCTCCGCTTTGTATTTTAGTTGAAAATTATAATCCAGATTCTGCTGTTTGCAGCCGCCGCATGTTCCGAAATATTTGCATCTTGCTTGGACTCGTTGGTCAGATGGGCTGATTATTTCTTCAACATTTGCTTCGGCGTAGCTCGACTTTTTCTTTTTAATTATTGCTTTAACCTTATCGCCTGGGTATGAGCCATTAACAAAAATAGCAAATTTTTTATCAGAGTTATCAAGTGTTATTTTGCTAATTCCTTTTCCCTCAAAAGCGTAATCAGTTATTTCAAGATCAATTAAATCGCCTCTTTTCAATTATTCCTCTCCATTAATAATACTTCGAATCCTATGTATTTATCGCTACCCATTTTCAAATATGCATTACTTTGATGACTTATTTGTGCTAATAGTTTTTTGTGGTAACTTTTTTCCCTTTCGGATAAATTCTGCATCACATTTTCTAATTTTGACTTGCCAATTTTATAATAGTCAATTAATGAAGATGAAAAATCCTTTCGAGCAATAACATTGAATTTTCTTTCTTCATAATATTTTGTAATTTCATTTGAATTCAACGGATTCAAATTTGATGTTTCAAAAATGTCTTCTACAAAAGTTGGAACTTCATTTTCTTTTTTGGTTATCTCACCGACACATAATATTCCGGTTGGTTTCAATATCCTTTTAATTTCTTTAATTATTTTATTTCTTCTAAAATCTGAAATTGAAGCCTGAGCATATACAAAATCAAATTCAGAATTATCAAAGTCAGTGACTTCATAATCCATCAACCTAATTTTTACATCTTCATTTTCCAAATTCACTTTTGAATTCATTAAAGAATCATAATCCTCCACTATCAACTCAACCTGGCTATTTTCAATTTTATTTATTGATTGCACCGCAAATTCGCAGAATGCACCAACTACTAAAATCTTTTTATCTGCCAAGTTAGTAAGAGATAAAAACATTTCAAGTTGGTTTGTTGAGCCTGGTATAAAAATTTTATCACTTTGAAACATTGTTTCCTTTCATTTTTAAGATTTAAAAATAGGTAATATTTAGCAGAAATATTGATTGCAGTAAAATAATTATGAATAATTACGATAATAAACTGACGAATAGCGTATAATGCTAAAAGATAAAATGGTGAGTGAAAAATAGAAAATATTGAGCAAACAATAAAAAGGTACTTTCAAGATCAATTTTTATTGAAAGTACTGATGGAAAATACTCCGGACTCAATCTATTTTAAAGATCTTGAGAGCAGGTTCATAAAAGTCAGCAAAGGAACTCTCCGCAAGTTTAAAGTTAGCTCAGAAGAAGAATTGATAGGTAAAACTGATTTTGACTTTTTTGACAATAAACATGCAACCGAAGCCCGTGATGATGAACTGGAAGTCATCAAAACCGGAAAAGCTTTTGATAACAAAGTTGAAAAAGAAGTGTGGCCAGATGGTAGGGTAACGTGGGTTTCAACCTCAAAGGTTCCTTTGAAAGATAATGAGGGAAATATAATTGGTACTTTCGGTATAACCAGAGATATAACTTCATACAAAGAAGCCGAAGAAAAAATAAAAAGTTATGTTAAAGAGTTAGAGTTAAACAAAGCATTGATTGAGGAAAAGGCAAAAGAATTAGGGAATGTGAACAGCAAACTTATCAATTCGGAAAAAAAATTGAAAAAAATGAATGCTAACAAAGATAAATTCTTTTCAATTATTTCTCATGATTTAAGAAGTCCGTTTTCATCACTACTAGGTCTTTCAGATTTTCTCAAATATGAATTAGGTGATATGGATAAAGAGGAAATCCAGCAATATATCTCTACACTTAATAAATCTGCTCATGGAATTTACAAGTTGCTTGATAACCTCTTGCATTGGTCCAGTTTGCAAACCGGCAGATTGGAATACAAACCGGAAGAACTTAACCTGCGCGAATTAATTTTGAATATACTTCAATTGTACAATTCTAAAGCTTTTGAAAAAGAAATTACATTGACTATTGAGATAGCTGTTGATTCGATAGCTTATGCAGATAATAATATGATTGATACTGTTGTTAGGAATTTGCTTAATAATTCGATTAAGTTTACAGAAACAGGCGGTGAGATCACGATAACAACAAAGAAAACTGATGATGAAATTATAGTTTCTATTTCTGATAACGGAGTTGGTATCAATAAAAAAGATATTACTAAACTTTTCAGAATAGAAGAGCATTTTACCAACCTAGGAACAGCAAATGAATCCGGAACCGGGCTCGGTTTGATTCTCTGCAAAGAATTCATTGAAAAGAACGGTGGCAAAATTTGGGTTGAAAGCAAAGAGGGAAAAGGAACAACTTTCTTTTTTTCTTTGCCGAAAGCATAAATTATTACGGTAACTTCGATTTCACCAAATTAAATAATAACACTCCAACCACAGCTCCAACAAAAGTTGCGATTGCAGCAAACTCACCTGCTCCAAGTTGAGCAAAAATTGGCCCCGGACAAGCACCGGTTATTGCCCACCCGATTCCAAAAAGTATTCCACCGATTACAGTACCTTTGTTTAAGTCTTTACCTGAGTATACTAGGCTTTCGTTTGAAATACTTTTTACTTTCAATTTCTTCAATAACTGAACTGCGATAATTCCAGTAATAACCGCGGTGCCAATTATCAAATACATGTATGGTTCTTCAAAACGAAACATTTTTTGAATTCTGAACCAACTTATAACTTCTGACTCTGTAAGAATTATTCCAAATATGCTTCCCAAAACTATTGATACGATATTATTCATTTCATTTTTTTCAGTTAATTGAAAACATAATAATTAAAAAAAGTAAAAATAAGTCCGCCAACAAAGAAAGCTATTGTAGCAAACAAACTAGATTTTTGCAGCATTGATAAACCGCTAATTGAGTGGCCTGAAGTACAGCCGTTTGCATACCTTGTCCCAAAGCCAACTAGAATTCCGCCAATGAAAAGTTTTATTAATCCTGCTAAACTGTAATAATCATCCGGAAGAAATTGAGCATTTTCTTGGGAAAGAAATTGTGTGGAAATTACGGCTCCGAGCACAATTCCGATTACGAAATAAAACTTCCATTTATGTTCTTTAAGATCGTAACCAAGAATTTTTGTCTTATTTTTAGGGAGAACTATTGAGCAGATATGAATCAAAGAAGAGGACAGCCCAAATATTTTATTGCCAACTAAAAGAATGGTTGGCACAAAAAGTCCGATAAGCAAACCATAAACTAGCCAATCAAGATTGTCAAAAATAACATCCATTATGCACCATCATTTTCGCTGATTTCAAAAGAGTATTTTATTTCAACAGTCTTTTCAATTATAGCTGCTACAGAACAGTATTTTTCCATTGATAGATTAACCGCACGTTCAACTTTTGAATGATCTAATTTACCCGTTAGTTTGAAAACTACATTTATATATTCAAACAAGGAAGGAACTTTATCTTTTTCTCTTTCAGCATCAATTTCAATTTGGAAATCATCAATTTGTTGTTTTTGTTTTTTTAGGATACTGATTATATCAATAGCGCTACAGCCTCCAATTCCCATGAGCAATAACTCCATTGGCCTTGCACCTTGATTGTGTCCGCCAATACTTTCTGCGGCATCAATGTTTACCGGGACATCCGAACTACCTTTTGCCCGGAAATGAAAATCATTATCAACTCTATTTAATTCAATTTTCATCAGTTCTCCTATTTTGAATTTTCAAGCGCTTGAAGAATGTCTTTATGAACTTCATCAACATTTTCTAACCCAACAGAGACACGAAGAAGTCCGGGATAAATACTTACTTTCTCTCTTTCTCCGTCAGTAAGTTTTGAGTGAGTTGTAGATGCCGGGTGTGTAACGATAGTACGAGTATCACCAAGATTCGCAGTAATAGTTAGCATTTTTAAAGAATCAATAAATTTTTGTGCTCGTTCGTATCCGCCTTTAACAATAAAAGTTATAATGCCTCCGCCTAGCTTCATTTGTTTTTTAGCAAGCTCGTACTGAGGATGAGTCTCCAAAAATGGGTACTTTACAAATTTTATTTCCGGATTTCCGTTTAAGAGATTCGCAAGTTTGAATGCATTTTCGCAATGCTTCTCCATTCTAACAGCAAGTGTTTCCAAACTTTTTGAGAGAACCCATGCGTTAAAAGGCGACATGGATGGGCCTGTTTGTCTCGCGAAAAATCTTATCTCTTGAATCAGATCAGCTTTCCCAACAATCACACCGCCGATTACTCGTCCTTGTCCGTCAATAAATTTTGTTGCAGAGTGAGTTATTAAATCAGCACCATAGTCTGCCGGATTTTGTAAATACGGAGTTGCAAAACAATTGTCCACATTCAAAATTAGGTTATGTTTTTTCTTTAATTCGCAAACCCATTCTAAGTCAATAATTTCTAGCCCTGGATTTGAAGGAGTTTCAATAAAAATCATCTTTGTATTTTCTTTGATATTTTTTTCCCATTCCTCAGGAGTACTCGCATCTACATAAGTGTAATCAATTCCCCATTTGGGCAGAATCTTTGTCAAAATTTGATGTGATGAACCAAACAACGAACGTGAAGCAAGAACATGATCTCCGGAAGAAAGCAAGGCAGCAAAACCCGCAAAGACTGCAGCCATTCCTGATGCAAATGCAAAGCCATCTTCCGCATTTTCTAAAGTAGCAATTTTTTCAACAAACTCTGATGTATTTGGGTTTGAAAATCTTGAATATATATTTCCGTCAACCTCATCTGCGAACAAAGCTCTCCCGTGCTCTGCATTTTCAAAGGTAAAACTTGATGTTAAAAATAGTGGAACTGAGTGTTCTCTGAATTGTGATTTGTCTGTTTGTATTCTAACTGATTTAGTTTCTTTATCCATTATTGAATCCTATTGTTTAATAAAAAAGTCTTTCTCCTGCTGGAAAAAGACTTTCTGAATTTGTTCACGGAAATAAGAATTATTTTATAAATATGCAATAAATTTATCGTTAACTTTTTAATACATGGATGAAACTAAAATTTATTAGAATATATTTTCAATAATTCTAATTTGAAATTCCAATTTTCTTCAAGATGTCATCCATTAAACACCATTTTGTAAGGGATGACTGCAATAAATTTATTCCCACAAATGCTGTAAATAAAAACCAATATGGACTTATAAAATATCCCAGTGCTATGCTAGCCAGAACAAAAGTTCCTGCAATTGCTCTAATTATTCTTTCTCTCATTTTATACCTCTTTTTTATGTAACGCAGATTTTAAATCTGCCTACTGTTTTAAATAAAATATTTTTCTACGGCTAATTGAAAAACTCTAATTGGATTGTTGCATTGACAATCCTTGGAAAACTCTTTAATTGCTTGAACTAATTGGTCAGCGGTTACATCACTCATAAAAGTGAAAAACAGTTTTCCTTCCATAGCATCAAGAGTATTTCCAAACCAGTTTTCACTTTCATCTGTATTTTCAAATAGTTTGAAATTATTCACGTCGGTTTCACTATATGACGGCACTTTATTTTCCTTGAAAATTTTACGAAGTTGTTCAGCATATTCTTCAATTGTTATTACTACAAGCAGTTTCATTATTTGGCCTCCTTATTTTCGTATTTCTTTCTTTCAGTCATGTAATAAATCAATGGAACAATTAACAGAGTTAATGCAGTTGATGCGATCGATCCGCCCATCAATGAAATTGCAAGTCCTTGAAAAATTGGATCGAGTAAAATTACAAATGCGCCAATTACAACTGTGCCGGCGGTTAATAAAATAGGGGTAGTACGAACAGCACCAGCCTCAATAACTGCTTGTTTAATTGGGATTCCTTCTTTTAGTCTTAAGTCGATAAAGTCGATTAGCAGTACAGAGTTACGAACCATAATTCCGGCAAGTGCAATCATACCTATCATTGATGTAGCAGTGAAGAAGGCATCGAAGATTAAATGACCGACAAGTATCCCAACTAATGATAACGGGATTGCAACCATCATTACAATAGGTACCCTGAATGACTGGAACCATCCGATTATCAGCATATAAATAATTACAAGTACTACTGCAAACGCTGCTCCCAAATCTCTAAATACTTCGTAAGTAATTTGCCATTCACCATCCCACTTCATTGTAATTTCCTCTTCTAAAAATGGTTGATGCGAATAAAGGGTTTTCATTTCAGTTCGATTAGCTTCGTTCATTTCAGCTATCTTTTCGTCGATATCCAAAATTGCATATACAGGACTTTCTAATTTACCGGCAACATCTGCAGTAATGTAAACTACTCTCTGCTGATTTTTACGGTAGATATTTTTATCCTGCAATTGCTCTTTAATAGTTACTAATTCTGAAATTGGAATCATATTTCCGGTTTGTGACATTACAGCGATGTTTTTCAAATCTTCAATTGATGATCTTTCTTCTTCGGGCAGATTTAAGAAAATAGAAACCGGCTCTAATTCTTCCGGCTGGTAAATTGAAGAGGCTTGAATTCCATTTAGTGAAACAGCCACAGCTTGCACAACCTGCTGAGATGAAACTCCTGCCAGCATTGCTTTTTCTTTGTTTACTTCAAATTTGTATTCTATTTGATCATCTTCAACTAGCCAATCAACATCAACAACACCTTCAGTGTTTTCAAAAACTTCTTTGATTTCTTTTGCAGTTTCAATTTGCTTTTTATAATCCGGTCCGTAAATCTCAGCAACCAATGTTGATAGTACCGGTGGGCCAGGAGGCACTTCAGCTATTTTTATATTTGCATTAAATTTATCTGCTATGGCTTGTAAAGGTTCTCGAACTCTTTTTGCGATGTCATGACTTTGTTCGCTTCTCTCGCTTTTTCCTAAAAGATTTACTTGAATGTCTGCAACGTTTGAACCTTTGCGTAAATCGTAGTGTCTTACTAATCCGTTAAAGTTTATTGGCGCTGCTGTGCCGGAGTAAATTTGATAGTTAGTTACTTCCGGTTGCGTTCTTAAATATGAAGCCAATTCTTTCGCAACAACATTTGTTCTTTCGAGTGTTGTGCCTTCAGGCATGTCGATGATAACCTGGAATTCATTTTTGTTATCAAACGGAAGCATCTTTACAGCTACTAGTTTGAAATAAACCAACGACATTGAAGCTAGCAAGAGAAGTGTCACACCACCGATGAACAACCATCTGTATAAACTGTTATTTATTACCGGACGCATTGTTCTTTCATAAGCCTTGTAAATAAAGGTCTCTTTTAGATCGTACTTCTTTTCGCCTTCTTTGTTTTTGGGATCATGCTTCAAAAACCTGTATGCGAGCCATGGCGTGATTATCAATGCGACAATCAATGAAAAGATCATTGCCAAAGAAGCCCCAATAGGCATTGGACTCATGTAAGGTCCCATCAATCCGGAAACAAAAGCCATAGGCAGTACGGAAGCGATAACAGTAAATGTCGCAAGAATTGTTGGATTACCTACTTCGTTTATTGAGTTGATTGCTGCCTGCATAAACGGCAGTCTTTTCATTTTGAAATGACGGTGCATGTTTTCCGCAATAATGATAGAATCGTCCACCACTATACCCGTCACAAACACAAGTGCAAAAAGGGTGATACGGTTTAGCGTGTAATCAAACATGTAATAAACAAAAAGAGTTAAAGCAAAAGTGATCGGCACAGAAGCAAAAACTACAAGTCCGCCTCGCCAGCCCATAGCAAGTGTAACGATTATAGTTACAGCGATAATTGCACCGAATAAGTGTTTTAATAATTCGCTTACTTTTTCAGAAGCTGTTTCACCGTAATTTCGTGTTATCTCAACATTTACGTCTGACGGGATTAAAACACCTTTTAGTTCTTCAGTTTTTGAGATGGCTAATTCAGCGATCTGCATTGCATCTGTTCCTTTTCTTTTTGAAACAGATATTGTAACTGCCGGATAATCTTTCACAATCAGTTCATTATTTTGATTTCCAATACCTACTCCGTAACTCACATAATCTTTAGCTTCTTCAGGCCCATCTAAAATTTCGGCTACATTTTTTAAGTAAACCGGACTGCCACCAAATACGCCGATTACTAAATTTTCAACATCTTCTTTTGATTCAAAAAAGTTTCCTGTCTCAACTAAATACTCTGTATCCCTTTGGCTAAACTTACCTGCGCTCGATTGTTGATTTGATCCTTGCAGTGTTTGAATTAAATAAAGAGGATCAATCGAGTAACCTTTCATTTTATTTTTGTCTAATTCAACTCTAATCTGTCTGCTTCTTCCACCGATTAATTTTGTATCCGCAACATCAGTTATCTTTTTGATTTCATTATTTAGTTCGGCAGCAATTCTTCTTAATTGAAAATCGTCATAGTTTTCGCTCCAAAGTGTTAAAGCCAGAATCGGAACGTCGTCAATTGTTTTTGATTTTATAAACGGGAAAGAAACGTTGCGCGGAAATTTATCCATGTTGCGCATAATTTCATTGTAAAGTTTCACAAGACTTTCTTCCTGGTTTTCGCCAACATAGTATCGTACTATCAACATTGCCATTTCATTCATTGAAGTTGAGTAAACATATTCAACGCCGTCGATGTTGGAGATTATTTTTTCCAGCGGAATAGAGATTCTTTTTTCAACTTCTTCCGGGCTTGCTCCATGATACTGAACAAAAATATTTGCAATCGGCACACTTATTTGAGGCTCTTCTTCACGTGGAGTTAAGTAAGTACTGTAAACTCCAATCACCAACGCTGCGATCATTATCAGAGGAGTAAGCTTTGAGTTTATAAATGTTTGTGCAATACTTCCGGCTATACCTGCTTTCATAATTGCACCTCTACTTTTTGACCTTCTCTGATGTTTTCGCTAACTGCAATTATAGTTTCACCAAACCCTAACCCGGACAATACTTCGACGCCTTCACTATTTGATTTTCCAACTCTTACCCATCTCAACATTACTTCGCTGTTTTGATTGACTGTGTAAACACCTTTGAGCTGTCCTCTTTCAATTAAATAACTTTTTGGAATTACTACTGATTCCTTTTTGCCTTTTTCTAAAATCACATTCGCGTACATGCCTGACTTTATTTCAAAATTACTATTGTCAACTTTTACAAGTAGAGTAAATTGCCTGCTTGCCGGATTTGCACCTGCATCAATTTGAATTACTGTTCCTTCAAACACTCCATTAGGAATTGCATCAACAATTACTTTTACTTTGTCATTTTTACTGAAAAGTTTTATTTCGCTTTCTGGCACTGATGCTCTAACTTTTACTGCACTCAAGTTTTCAACTGTCAATAAAGGCATTCCCGGGTTAGCCATATCGCCGGTTTGAACGAATTTCTTTGTAACGTATCCTGTAAAAGGTGATTTTATTTCAGCGTAAGTCAATGTGTTTTCGATTTCGTTTTTCATTTCTTCAACTGCGTTTAACTTTGCTTTTACCATTTTGTAGCCGGAAGTAACATCATCCATTTCCTTCTGCGTAGCGCTTCCTTTGTCAAATAAGTTTTTGATTCTGTCATAATTCTTTTTAGTGTTTGTGTAAGCCGCCCTTGCCTCGACATAGCCAGCTTCAATCTGTGCTTTCTTTGCAAGCAGATCTTTGTTATCTATTTTAATTATTGTTTGTCCTTTTGAAACCTTGTCGCCTTCTTCAAAAGGAAGATTCGCAACTCTGCCCATCAACTTTGTACTAAGCGTTACTCTTCTTTCACCTTCAACATTTCCTGCAAAAGAATAAGTTTGCGCTGTTTGTTTTTGCTCGACTTTATAACCCTCTACTTTAACTGCAGTTCTGCTGTCATCATTGCTTTCATCCGAACCGCAACCAAAAAATAAAACAGTAAATAAGATTAGTGTTACCATAGTTGTTAATTGTTTTTTCATTTTGTTCTCCATTTTATAAACTTTTAGTCCATTGTTAAATTTTGTTCTAACAGTAATTCTAAATGAAAGACGGATACATTGTAACCATAGACTGCATTCAAATGATTTAACGACGACTCAAACTGCTTAGCTTCTGCGGTCAATAAATCTGAGGTTCTCTCTAAGCCCTCTTCGTATCTGTCTTTTATAATTTTTAAACTTTCTTTTGATTGTTCTTTAGCTTTGTCTGCAAGCTCAACTGTTTGCTCCATTGTTTTTAAATTTCTCATTGCGGATTCAATTTCAATTTTATTTTTATCTGCTATTTTGTTGTATTGAATTTTTGCGTTGTCCAAATCAGCATTTGATTTTTGTATTTCAGCAACATTTTTAAATCCGTTAAAGATATTCCATTGAAGATTCAACCCGATCATCCAACTGTCTGCGTTGCTCCCGAACAACTCACTGTCGTTGTATTCGAATGAACCAAATGCGTTTAATCTTGGTAGGAATTTGAATTTATTCATAGTGCTCATTTTTTCTAAAGAGCTGATTCTGTATTTCATCGCGAGCATGTCTGATCTTTTATCATTCACTTCATTTATATTTAAGCCAACTTCTCCGACAGAAACTTTTGATAAATTATCTGTTGGTTTTATCAATCCGTCTTTTTCAACACCCAATAAAAATTTCAAATTATCATTAGCTGTTTTATAATTGTTCTCTGCTTCTAGCAATTTTTTCTTAACGTCATTCAACATTACATCGACCATAAGTAAATCTGATTTGTTGATTATGCCTTCATCATAAAAATCTTTTGAAGTGGAATAATGCTTTTGAACTGCTTCTAGCGATTTGTTAATAACATTAATACTTTTTTGAGCGAGAATTAGTTGATAGTAATTTTGCTTAATCATAAAAACTACATATTCTTTGGTGCGCTTTAATTTATTTTCCATTGCACTTAAACCGTCTGCAGCGGCGGCTCTGCCGAAAAATCCGTCAACATTTATCAACGGCTGCGTCACTTCAAATTTTGTAGTAAAATTTTCAATTTCCGGCGGATCGTTTAATAAAGTGGGATTAAAATCAGCTTGAGTTACAATCTCCTGCTTTAACTTAAATCCGAATGAACTAAGCGGATCGTTTGTTTTAACAAATGTTTCGGATAAAGTAATGCTTGGCAGAAATACAGAAAGCGAGCTGTTATAATCGCCGGCCATTTTATCTACTTCTGTCTGTGCTAATTTAATTTCATGATTATTCTCTTTTGCTAATTGGAGGGCTTCGTCAATCGATAATTCAATAACATTTTCCTGCGCATGAATTATCTGACCGGCGAAGAACAATAGAATTAAAAGAATTTTGTTTTTCATTTTTGCTCCGTTGTTTTATAATTTTTAATTATAGACATATATAGATGTTTATATGTATTGTATAAATTTTTTTATATTTCGCAGCACTCGATAACGCAATCGATTACCTGGTTTAATTTGTCTTTCTTCATAAAATAATAAGTGTTTTTACCGTCGCGGGTGTAATCGAGAACATCGCGGTCTTTTAGGATTCTTAAATGGTGAGAAACAACTGCTTGCTCTATGTCAAGATTGCTGAATATTTCGCTAACCGACAATTTTTTACCTTTATCCAAAAGACACATAATTTTTATTCTTATCGGATGTGCGATTGCTTTGAGAATCTCGGTGGAGGTTCTCAATTTACTTTCGTCCAAATCTTTTACTTTTGTTTTCATTTCCCTTCTCAAAATTATTTACAAATGGTCTGATTCAATTTTTCAAAAAAGGATTCAAACTCGCGCTTTGTTGAACTCAAAGATCATAATTTTGTTATTTTGCATATTCAAAAATCTGGATGTTTATGAAGAATTTAGTATTTGTCTTTCTGTTGGCCTTTTTCGGATGTGGAAATAATCTTCCAATCGAAGGTGATTTTGGTACTGGACAGTTCGATTTACTTACTCAAAACGGCAAAATGATAGAATTTCCAAAATTGATTGAAGGAAAAATATCACTTGTTGGTTACATTTTTACTAATTGCCCGGATATTTGTCCACTGACCACAAATAATATGAAAATGGTCCAAAATCGATTAAAAGAGGAAAATATTGAAGGAGTAGAATTTGTCTCGATATCTTTTGATTCTGAAGTTGACCGCCCGGGTGTTTTAAAGAAATATGCTGAACTCAGAGATTTGGATGAATCCAGCTGGACATTATTAACCGGTGAAAAAGAAGACATCAAAAAATTGATTAAAGAAGTGAGTGTAGTTGCTGTGGTAGGGGATTCGACAGTTACACCCGACAATGAAAAAATTTATTATTACGTGCATACTGACAGAATCTCACTTGTGGATAAAAAAGGCAACATCAGAAAAAGTTACATCGGCAGCAATGCCAACATTGAAGAGATGGTAAAAGATGTAAAATCGCTTATTAACTGAGTAATTTAAAATATGTCACTCTGAACTTGTTTCAGAGTCTTGCCCAGAAACAAGTTCGGCATGACAAATAGTAAAGGAGAATAAATGAAACCATTATTGGCAGTAATCATATTATTAATAACATTCACAGCTTGCAAAAAGGAAGTTGAAGAAGTAAAACAAAATGAAGAAAAAAAGGTTGACCATAGCGGAATGATGGTTCACAAGCCATGGATACGTCCAGCCTCAACCGGAACAAACACTGCGTTCTTCGGAACGATAATGAACCACACTGACGTAAACGACACGCTATTAAGTGCTTCTTTTGAAGGAGCGGAAGTTGTTGAAATTCACGAGACCTACATGAAAGAAGAAGATATGATGGGAATGCGCAGAATCGAATTTATTGCTATTGAGGAAAACAGTGCTTTCAAATTAAAGCCGCGTTCTTTCCATATAATGCTTATTAAATTAAAAGAAGATTTAGCCATTGGCGACAAAAAATCAGTAACACTGAATTTCAAACATTCCGGTGAAATAAAGGTTGAAGCAGAAGTAAAAGATATGCCCGGCGGTGATGAAATGGATCATAGCCATCATTAATTTTTAAAAAGTCATTTCGAACGGAGTGAGAAATCTGGTTAATTAAGTTTTGAGATTTCTCACCCCGATCAAAAAAGACCGGGGATTCGAAATGACAAATTTCTAATGGCGTTTCTTGTTTTTAAAGTGTTTATCGTACGATTTCTTTATTTCTTTCCATTTTCTTTTTTCTGCTAAATAAGCGTTATGGTCAACAAGAGTTTCAAGATACTTTTGTTCTTTATGAAGCTTTATGTAATTGTCGTATTTCTTCTGTTGAAGAGTACCGTTTTCCAATGCTTCTAAAACAGCACAATCAGTTTCATGAATATGTGTACAGTCAGCATATTTACAGTTTTGAGATAACTCCTCAAAATCATCAAAAGTGTTTGAAAAACCGTCATCGCTAAACCAGAGTTTTATTCCACGCATTCCCGGTGTATCTATTACGATTCCACCATCCTGCAAAAGAAATAATTCACGGCTTGTAGTAGCGTGTCTTCCCCTTGAATCTGATTCACGTATTTCTATAGTTTTTTGTTTTTCTTCGCCGATCAATTCATTTATTAGTGAAGATTTCCCAACACCGGATGATCCAATGAAAATATATGTTTTGCCCTTTTCAATATTGTGCGAAAGTACTTCTATACTTTTTGGATCATTTATATTTGTTATAATTATCTTTACTTCCGGAAAATTATTTTTCACTTCGTCTATTTTTGATTCGACATCATCGCATAAATCTGCTTTACTCAATATTACAATCGGTTCTGCACCACATTGGTAAATCATCACAAGATAACGCGACAATCGATTGATATTGTAATTTTCATTCAGACTCTGCACAACAAAAGCGTAATCAATATTTGCAGCGATTATTTGCTCTTGTGCTTTTTTATCAACAGCTTTTCTCGATAAAACAGTTTTACGCTCAAGAACATCGTGAATAATTCCTTTGTGTTCGTCTTCAAAAATATTCATAACAACCCAGTCGCCGGTTTTTGGCAGTTCCGACTGATCATTCGCGAACATTAATTTCCCGGTTATTTCAGCTACAATTATTTCATTTTCAGTTGCCACCAAGTAATTGGTTTTATTTTCCTTTATTACTCTTCCAACCTGCAAACCATTATTTTTGAACTCTTCAAATTGCTCTTCAAAAAAGGGATTCCACCCGTAATTAAATAACTTTTCCAACGTTATTATTCCTTAAAATTTTCTAAAATTTAAACTAGTGTAAGTCCTCAAAAAGAGGATAAGGTAGATTCAGTAAAACGTGCTGAACCCTTAGCGGACTTTGTCGGCAATTATTGGTTTGTTCATAAAAATAAGGCTTAAAAAAGCTCCTAAAATTTGTGAATCAAATTTAACTTTATTTTCACTAAATTAAAAAGGAAAATTATTTGACGAAAAAGACATGTCATCTGTTTTGAACTTTTTGTGAATCTTTTCTGTATTGGAATAATCAAAAGGTTATTACTGTCTAATTAGTTTACTACGTTGGAAGGAAAAGAATGAAAAAAATTTTTACTGCACTAGTTGTTATTATATTTATTTTGTCTGTAAATCTAGATGCACAGCAAAGAGGAAATAGAACGCCTAATAAAATTTCCGGTAAATTATTAGACATCGTTGATAACCACCCTTTACAATACGCAAATATTATTTTATTCCAGACTTCTGATAGCTCCCAAGTAAGAGGAGCAGCTGCAAATGAATATGGTGAATTTTTGATAGAAAGGTTCAAGCCGGGCAATTATTACTTAAAATTAAGTTTCATCGGTTATAAAGATAAAATAATCGATAACATCGAAATAGCCCGAGGCCAGCATTTATCTCTAGAAAATATTTATCTTGAAAGAGACCAGTTTAACACGGATGAAATTGTAGTATCTGACGAACGCTCACCAATCTCTTACGACATTGATAAAAAAGTAATTAATGTAGATCAGCAGCTTACAGCTCTTTCCGGCAACGCGGTTGACATTCTTGAAAATGTGCCGTCCGTTTCTGTCGATATCGAAGGTAATGTTTCACTGCGAGGAAGCGGTAATTTTCAGCTATTAGTTGATGGAAAACCCTCAATTCTTGATGCCAATGACGCATTACAGCAGATTCCCGCAAGCTCAATTAAAAATATCGAAATAATTACAAATCCCTCGGCAAAATATGATCCCGAAGGTACGGCCGGAATAATTAACATCATAATGAAAAAAAATGAGAATAACGGTCTGCACGGATTGTTGGATATGAACGGCGGATTAAATGACAAATACGGCGGAGAGGTTTCTTTGCAGTATATTCAAAATGGATATCAATTAAGCGGTGCGGTAGATTATAACAAAAGATTTTTTGATGGCGACCGTGATGAAAACAGATGGACACTTTTTGAAGGAAACAGGTCATATATTGATAATATCGGGACAACAAATCGTGGTAGAGATTCTTACGGCTTCAAAGCTGCGATAGATTTTAAGATGTGGGAAAAAGCAAATTTAAGACTTAGCTCAAGATTTAGCGATGGTACTTTTTCCAGCAACTCAAACCAGTTTTTTACAGAATTTTCAGATTTGAATCCACAGAGAATTAATTACAACAGTTTCACTGAAAGAGAACGCGGTGGAAACAGATATGCTATTAATCTAAATTTTGAACAATCTTTTTCCGGAAAAGATCACAAGTTAACCTTTGAATCATTCTTTCAAAGAAGAAATTCTGAAGAATTCACATTAACGGAATTAACTGAAGCCAATTCAATTGTCAGCGGACAAAGATCAACTGAAGACGGGCCAGGGCAAAGATTCAATTTAAAACTTGATTACACACTGCCGTTAAACTCAGATTCAAAATTTGAAACCGGATATCAAAGCCAGTTTAATACTTCCGATGATATCACCGGTTTACTAGAATACGATGTTGACAGAGAAGAATATGTTTTTCAAGATCAGTTCAGCAACAGTACTACTTATGATAAAAATATCCACGCAATTTATTCAACTTACTCGGGCAACATTGCCAGTCTCGGTTACCAATTTGGATTGCGCACAGAATATACAGACAGAGAAGTAAGTGTCGAAAAAACAAACGAGTCTTTCACAATTGACAGATGGGATTATTTCCCGACAGTTCATTTTTCTTACAAACTGTCGAACAACAATCAACTAATGACAAGCTACACAAGAAGGATCAATCGCCCGCGCGGCTGGTACTTAGAACCTTTTGATACCTGGATGGACGCGTTCAATTTGAGAAGAGGAAATCCGGCACTCGATCCTGAATATATTGACTCCTACGAATTGGGATTTCAGACATTGATTGGAAATGTAGTTTTTTCTGTTGAAGCTTATTACAAAATCACAAACAATAAAATTGAAAGAATCAGAACTGTCTACGATGACAACATCACACTTCACTTAACGGAAAACGTTGGGAAAGATTTCTCATTAGGAAATGAATTGATGCTCAATTTTGATTTGATCAATAATTGGAATGTTAATCTGCTCGGTAATGTTTATAGATATGAAATTGAAAGTGAAAGAAACGGATTGCCGTTTGAAAGCGAAAGTACAAACTGGTCATTGAGATTTAATAATTCAATAAAATTACTAACTAACACTTCATTCCAAGTAAACGGTCAATACAATAGTCCGACTGTGACTTCGCAAGGAAGGCGAGAAGGAAGTTTCGCTTTGAATTTAGCTGTAAGGCAGGAC
Source organism: Melioribacteraceae bacterium (assembly GCA_028282005.1). Taxonomy (GTDB): domain Bacteria; phylum Bacteroidota; class Ignavibacteria; order Ignavibacteriales; family Melioribacteraceae; genus JANQIV01. The sequence continues at coordinate 41,439 of JANQIV010000151.1, forward strand.
TTGTTTGACAAAATCCTATCTGCAACTTTGCAAATAAGAGATGTACTCAGTACAAGGTCAAGAGAGTTCACAACTGAAACTGACAATTATTTCAGCAATACTTTTATGGAATTTGAATCGCCAATGGTTATGCTGAATTTAAAATACAATATCAATCCGATCAAAAAGAACAATGGTGGCCGGAACAGGTCAGGAAATGGTGGTGGAAACGATTTCGGTGGCGAAGAGTTTTAAGCTATTGTTTTGTAAGCAATAGCCATTCTTTGAATTTCCTTCAGCATTGCTCCAAGCCCATTTTTACGCGTCGGGGAAAGATGATTAGCAATTCCCAACTTGTTTAAAAACTCAGGAGGTGTTTTTAATATTTCATCAGGTGTTTGATTTGAGTAAACTTTGATTAATAACGCAATCAATCCTTTTACAATCATTGCGTCGCTGTCAGCTTCAATTACAACTTTACCGTCTTCAAATTTAGCGTTTATCCACACTTGCGATTGGCAGCCTTCAAGCTTATATTTCTCTGTTCTTACTTCCTCGGAAACTGCAGGTAACTCTCTGCCGAGTTTAATAATGTGTTTATATCTGTCTTCCCAATCCTGGTATTCTTCAAATTCTTTTATTAGCTGATCTTGTGTCTCTTGTATAGTCATTTTAATTCTCTTATTTCAAAAAATGGAAATGCAAAATGAAAAAGATGAACGAGAAAAGCAAAGTGAATGTTTTACGATTATATAACATTGCATAAATTGATATCAAAACTCATAAAATGTATCTTGCGCCTTCAATAAATAAAGAAAGTGGTTTTTATGGATAGAGAACAAATTGTAAAAGAATTCGAGAAATCGGTAAAAAATAAATTTGATGTTTATAACAGTCTCTTTTTGAATTTGCCATTTAGGAAAATTCAAAACATAGGCATACTTGTTCCGATACTTCATCATTTCAGTAAAAACGGTTTGGATGAAGGGAAAGAGCCCTTGGAGATTTTGGACGCGTTTTTTGAAAGCCAGGCCGATATAATTACCGAAGAAGATAAAATTGATTTCATGTTTCGTGTAATTCAATATGTTGAAAGACAAGTTGTGCTTTACGACAGCGTTGAAGACTCTGCATATTCACATATGCAAGGCTTGGGCAATCAGCTTACATTTAAAGAGTTCATCAGGGTAATTCAAAATAAAGAAAGCAATGAAACAATTTCGGAAAAGCTTTCGGATTTTAGTGCGCGTATTGTTTTTACTGCACACCCTACTCAGTTTTATCCACCGTCAGTTTTGCATATAATCAGCAAGTTGAGAAGGTTAATCACAGAAAATGATATCAACGGTATTGATTTAACATTGCAGCAGCTTGGCTTAACATCATTCACTAATAAAAACAAACCAACTCCTTTTGATGAAGCAAAGAATATAATCTACTTTTTGCGACATGTCTTTTACGATGCGGTTGGTGTTCTTTATTCAGATGTAAAAAAGAGCATTAAAAATAGAGACTTCGATAATCCCGATATTATTAAACTTGGTTTTTGGCCGGGTGGTGATCGAGATGGTAATCCATTTGTAACTTCAGACATTACTTTGAAAGTGGCTGACGAGCTACGAATGAATTTGATGAAATGCTATTACAAAGATGTGAAGGAACTCTCACGTAAATTGACTTTCAGAGAAGTAGAAGAGATTATTCTCGATTTACGATATGCTATTTACGCCACAATGTTCGATCCTTCGAAGACATTAGAGTTTAATGAAATCGTTAATCCCCTTTATATCATTAGGGAAACTCTGATCAATAAATACAATGGCCTTTATCTTGAGGAGCTGGATAATTTAATCGACAAAGTAAAAATATTTAAAACACATTTTGCTACCCTGGATATCAGACAAGATCACAGCGTGCATAAAAGTGCAATAGAGCAAATCCTTATCAAGCAAAATCTTATAAAAGAAAGTATTGATGAGTTAAGTAAAGAAGAGCTAAAAGATATTCTTCTAAATAAAGATATTAAAATCAGCCACAGCCAATTCAGTGATGAATTAGTCAAAGATACGATCAATACGATTTCACACCTAAAACAGATACAGAATAAAAACGGTGAAGAAGGCTGTAACCGATACATCATCAGTAACTCTGAAGATATTTTCTCTGTGTTGTTTGTTTATGCGCTATTCCGTTGGTCGGGTTGGAACAAAGAGAACATTACTTTTGATATAGTCCCTCTTTTTGAAACAATGGATGGCATGAGTAATTCCGAAGCTGTAATGACAGAACTATTTAGTATTCCAGATTACAGGAAGCAGGTTGAAAAAAGGAATAATAAACAAACAATAATGCTTGGATTTTCCGACGGTACAAAAGACGGCGGTTACTTAAAAGCTAACTGGGCGATCTTTGAAACTAAAGAGAAGCTTACAACAGTTTGTAAGCAACATGAAATTAAAGCAATATTTTTTGACGGACGCGGCGGCCCTCCGGCACGGGGTGGTGGAAAGACACACAGTTTCTATGCAGCACAAAGTCGTGAAATTGCGAACAATGAGATTCAATTAACTATCCAAGGGCAGACTATAAGCAGTAAATACGGTACACAGGATCACTTTGTTCACAACAGTGAACAGCTTCTTACTGCTGGCTTAGAAAATATTTTCCGTGGCCAAGATCATATTGTTTCAGAAGAATCAAGAAAACTAATTGAAGAACTTGCTCAGATTAGTTTCGAAAAATATACTGAGCTAAAAAATCATGAAAAGTTTATTCCGTATTTGGAAAACAAAAGTACGCTGAAGTATTACGGTAAAGCTAACATCGGTAGCAGGCCCGCTAAAAGAGGGGCAAAGAAAAAACTAGAATTGAAAGATCTTCGTGCTATTTCATTTGTGGGTTCTTGGAGTCAGTTAAAACAAAATGTACCAGGTTATTACGGAATGGGTACGGCTATTAAAACTCTGATTGACGACGGCAAGCTTGAAGATTTAAAAAAGCTATTCAATGAAGTTCCGTTCTTCAAAGCACTGATACTCAACAGCATGATGTCGCTTTCAAAATGCTACTTTGAGTTAACCAACTACATTGCAAAAGATGAAGAGTACAAAGATTTCTGGAAAATTCTGTTCGATGAATTTAAACTCTCGAAAGAAATGACACTGCTGATTTCAGACTACAAATACTTGATGGAAGAAGAACCGGTATCGCGAAAGTCAATAGAAATAAGGGAAAGAATAGTATTACCGCTTTTGATTATCCAGCAATATGCTTTGCAAAAGATAGAAAAAGAATCTGAGGAGAAGGAAACTTATGAGAAAATCGTAAAACGTTCTTTGTACGGTAATATAAATGCAAGCAGAAATTCAGCTTAACTGCTGATGTGAGATTTGAGTATCAAGATATGAGATAAATCTTTTTAAAGTCATTCCGGACTTGATCCGGAATCTATTTTTGAAATATCAAAAGAATAGAATATGAGCAGCTTTACAGAATATAAACATAAAGGCGTTCGAGCTTTGGTAATTCTTCATGAAAAACATTTGCGTTCATTTTATGAAACATGGAAAAAAGCGAAAGAACTGAATATTGAACTACCTGAGACTGATGATCCGGATTACGAAAATCTTGAAACACTATTGCGTCATCCGTTACGGTCAGCAAGAGGCTATTTAACATGGATTTGTGAAAAACTAAACCTTGATGACCCGCAAATAAATGAACCACCCGAAGTTGAAAATATAACTAAACAAGCACTACCTTATCTTGAACATCTTTTAGGGCAATGGAAAAAACCACTGAAAAATGTTACAAGTGAACAACTTGATAATCAAGCTTATCAATCTCGCTGGGGGGCAAAACTTACTATTGAATCAATGCTTGAGCATGCTGTAATTCATCCAATAAGGCATGAGTTTCAGTTGCTTGATTTGATCACAAAAAAAATGAAAGCCTATGAAAAAAGTATTCATTAGCTCCACTTTAAGAACAGAATGGAACCGCAGTTTCAATGAAAAACTTTGTGAAAGTATTGAATCAAATGAGATTGATTGTTTTCTTCCACAAAGAGATGCTGACCCAAGCAGCGTAGAGCAGATATACTTAACCAATAAAAAAGGTATTGACGAATCTGATGTGGTACTGTCTGTCGTAATTAATGAGAGCCCTAATGTCGGCTGGGAAGCAGGTTATGCATTCGGAACAGAAAAGAAAATAGTACTGCTTTCTTCGAGCAACCACACTATGCCGGATATGTTTGTTGGTATGGATATAAATGTAAAAAAAGTTATCGCTGAAAATCCGGATGATATTGATTCCTATATTGATGAGTTAATTAAAAAACTATTTTGATAGTTATCTAATGTCAATATCGGAATGCCGACTAATTCTGTTTTCAATTTTTACCAAAGATTCTTAATTTGGGCTTTCGAATGTAGACCGAAAATTTTCTAAACTACCTTCATTTGTTTTTCATCAAATTTAAGGAATTCATTAATGGCTGAGTACAAAATTATCTGGACAAAAATTGACGAAGCGCCTGCATTAGCAACTTTTGCTTTTTTACCTGTTGTTCAAGCATATTTAAAAGGGACTGGAGTAGATATTGAAACGAGAGACATTTCTTTGGCAGGAAGAATAATTGCTAACTTTCCTGATAAACTTACCGAAGAACAAAAAATTCCGGATTACTTAACTCAACTTGGTGAATTGGCTAAAACTCCCGAAGCAAATATTGTTAAGCTTCCGAACATTAGTGCCTCAATTCCACAGTTACAGGATGCTATTAAAGAACTTCAGGAAAAAGGTTATGTTATTCCAAGTTACCCAGAGGAGGCAAATACAGAAGAAGAAAAAGCATTGCAAGCTAGATTTGCAAAAGTACTCGGCTCAGCTGTAAATCCTGTTTTAAGAGAAGGTAACTCAGATAGGCGGGCAGCATTATCAGTCAAAAAGTTTGCTCAAAAACATCCGCACAGAATGATGAAAACTTGGCCGGAGTCAGGTTCAAAAGCCTGTGTTGCTCACATGACTGAAAATGATTTTTACGGTTCGGAAAAATCTGTAACAATGCAAAAAGCTGACGGTGTTAAAATCATATTTAAAGA
>JANQIV010000154.1 GCA_028282005.1 Melioribacteraceae bacterium
ACAAAAAATATTATTAATGTAATAAATATTACAATATGATCAACCAAAAATTAATAGAATTATTCCTTGACTTAGCTTCTATAGATGCTTTATCTCAAAAAGAAAAGCCTATTGCAGATTTCATTTCAGAATTTTTATCAGAAATTAATTACAGAGTTGAAGAAGATAATTCAAGTAAGTATTCCCTAAGCAGCACTAATAATTTAATCTGCAAAGTTGGTACAGGCGGAGATAGGTTACTGCTTTCACATATGGATACAGCAAGGCCAACCAAAGATTTAGTTTATAAAGTCGAAAACGATAGAATAACTTCAGATGGAAATACAGTGTTGGGTGTGGATAATCGTGCTGGAATTGCTGTTCTCTTGTATTTATTGAAATGTTTAAAAGAAGAAAATATCAAACACAAAGATTTTACAGTAGCATTCACAACATGCGAAGAAACAACACTCGAAGGTTCAAAAAATTTAACTCTTGATAAAAATGTGAAAATGGGTTTTGTTTTTGATTCATTTATGCGCCCCGGCAATTTTATCACTTCGTCATATGGGGCTGTCAGCTTTAAATCAAAATTTGTCGGTAAAAGTGCACATTCGGGTATAGATCCGGAAAACGGGATAAACGCTTTATTAATTGCAAACGAAGCTATCGATAAAATTCGGATTGGGCGAATAAATGAAAACACTACAGTAAATATTGGAAAGATCTGTGGCGGAACCGGAATAAACGTTGTCCCTGAAGAAATAGAAATTGAAGGTGAAATTCGATCAGCGGACTTAAGTGCAATTGAAGATTTATTAAATGAAATTAAATCCAATTTTTCCGAAGCTGCAAACAATTATAAAGGAAGTATTGAATTTAATTTCACCTGGGATTTTAAACCGTATTCAATTAACAAAGACCATGAAGTTTACAAAGAAATTTATAGAGCTATCAAAGCTGTAAACTTACAACCAAATTCAGTTATTACACCTGGAGGTAGCGATGCAAATTCTCTTAACGCTAATGGAATCTCAAGTGTAAATATTGGAATTGGTGCTCAAAATCCACACTCAAATGATGAATTCATTTTACTGGAAGATTTACAAAAATCTTTTGAAATAGCATTAGCATTGGTGAAAAAATGAAAAACGTGCTCAAAATATTATTGATTGTTTTATCAATCAGCCCAATTATCGGGAAAGGTAATTTGTTTTTAATTGGCGGTGGAAACAGGCCTGATTATATGATTAAAAAAATGATTGAATTAGCGGGTGGAACTGATGCAAAGATAATAATTATTCCAAATGCGAGTGGTGATCCAATTGATGTTGCAAAATATCAGCAAAATCAATTTAAAGAGAACGGTTCAAACAATGTTTCATTTATTTATTTGAAAAACAATGAAGCCAACAGTGATTCAATTGTTATTGAAATTGAAAGTGCAAATGGAATTTTCTTTTCTGGTGGTGATCAACGCAGATTGGCTGAAGTTCTGTTAAACACTAAAGCTTTGAAAGCGATAAAAAATATTTATGAAGAGGGGGCATTGATCGCTGGTACAAGTGCCGGCACTGCTGTAATGAGCAAAATAATGATAACCGGGGATGAACTCAAAATTGATGATGATGAAAATCCATTTGGCCATTTATTAAAAGAAAATATCAAAACTTCAGAAGGAATAGGATTTTTAGAAAATGTAATTATTGATCAGCACTTCATAAAAAGGAAAAGATACAACAGATTATTCAGTTTAGTGATTGAAAATCCTGATAAACTTGGAATTGGAGTCGACGAATCAACTGCGATTATTGTAAAGGATGACAATACTTTTGAGGTATTTGGCGAAAGCCAGGTTGTGGTATTCGATGCTAAAGATGCAAAAGTTGACACATGCGATGAGTTACTATTTGGAGATAATATAAAAATCAGTTTTCTTAAACATGGAAATCAATACGATTTAAATGTGAGGAAACTTATAAAATGAAATTATCCAAATTCAAAGCCCCAAATACTTTTTTTATAATTTTTTCATTAACAGCATTAATTGCTTTACTAACCTGGATTTTACCTGCTGGTGTTTTCGAACGGATTCTGGTAGATGGAAAAGAAGTTGTTGACGGCGATTCATTCCACTACGTAGAAAGAAACCCTCAAGGCTTTTCTGATTTATTTATGGCTCCAATAAAAGGATTTGTTGGTGCTGCTCAAATAATCGGATTTGTAATGATTGTTGGTGGAGCATTTTCGGTATTTCAAAAAACAAAAGCTGTAGATTCAGCAATCAAAGCAATTGCCAAGGCTTACAATAAATCGCGAATAATTAGAAATATGTTGATCCCGGTATTTATGCTGCTCTTTTCGGCAGCCGGTGCTGTATTCGGAATGAGTGAAGAAATTATCCCGTTTATTTTGATTTTTGTACCTATGGCTCTGGTACTTGGCTATGATTCAATTACTGGAGTTGCTATTCCTTTTTTAGGCGCCGGAGCAGGATTTGCCGGAGCGTTTCTAAACCCTTTTACAGTGGGTATTGCTCAAGGAATTGCGGAGTTGCCGCCGTTTTCAGGTATGGAATATCGAATATTCGCATGGGCTGTGATTACTATAACAGCAATTACTTTTGTTTCTCTTTATGCAAAGAAAATAAAAAAGAATCCTGAAAAAAGTCTCACTTACGAACAAGATAAAATCAAAAAAGAAAATCTTCACATTGAAGACATTGAAAAATTTGAGAACATCAGTAAGCGACACAAATTAGTTTTAGGTGTATTTGGATTGGCACTTTTAGTTCTCGTTTACGGTGTGTTGCAATATCAATGGTTTATTAACGAAATCTGCGGATTATTTTTTATTATCGGAATAGTTGTTGGGATAGTTGGCAAACTTTCAATAAAAGAAACAACCGACGCATTTGTTGAAGGCGCTAAGGCCTTAATTGGCACAGCTCTTATTATAGCGCTTGCCCGCGGAATCTTAGTCATAGCCACTGACGGAAAAATAATTGATACAATACTTTATAACCTTTCATTGATAGTAAAAGAAGTTCACCCTATTGTGTCAAGTCAATCAATGTTTATAATTCAATCGTTCATAAATTTCTTTGTCCCAAGCGGTAGTGGACAAGCAGCATTAACAATGCCTATAATGGCTCCTTTGGGTGATCTTGTCGGAGTATCGAGGCAGACTGCTGTACTTGCTTTTCAATTTGGTGATGGATTTTCAAATATGATTATCCCTACATCAGCAGTAACAATGGGTGTTTTAACATTAGCCGAAATTCCTTGGGAAAAGTGGGCAAGATGGATTTTACCGTTACAAATTTTATTTATGATTATAGGATTATTATTACTAATACCGCCATTTTTTATTCATTGGTAAATTTTTAAAGGAGGAACTATGAAAAAAGCATTACTAATTATTCTATTATTACTTTTGACAACATCGGGCAATAATACCTTTGCTCAGGCAGAATTCGAAACAGGATCAATCGGAATAGTCTTAAACAATTTTGGTAGAGTAAGAATTTATTCACCTGACATTGCAACTTCTGTTCAGATTGACAGATTTTCGTTTTTAGCATCAATGGATGCAAATCATGTGTTCGATTACAGAAATGATGCTGAAACTGTAGACACTGCTGTTGCAGTTGATAATCCTCAAATGAGCGATCATCAATTAAGTGTTAATGTTGATAATGCTTTTTCAGGTAATCCTCCGGCTATGGAATGTAAGGTAGACGTGCTTGGTTGGAATCAAGGCGGTTACATTATAGTTAAGTATACTTTTACAAATAAAGAAGCAGCAGCATTTGAAACAAAATTTGGCTTTGACATTTTACCACAAGTAGAAGCGGCTTATGGTTTGGAATCCTCAAATTATATCTCTGCTGAAGGTGTTGTAAATATTTATAAAGGTTCACCTTCAACAAATATTGGATTCAAAATTTTATCTACAGAATTAAGCTCGCTTAGAGT
>JANQIV010000164.1 GCA_028282005.1 Melioribacteraceae bacterium
AAGAGAGCTTCACAGACTCTTCAATCATTTTTAATCCCTCTTCTCTTTCATCGCTAATAAAAGGGATCCAATGCAAATCTTCAGTCAGCTCACTACTCCAATACTTATAAGTTCCGATTGCAATGTAAGCTTCATAAAATTCCGGATTCAGCTCAAGGCATCTTTCAAAATACCCAATAGAAATAAGGCCATCAGCTAATGCGTTAATGTAATCTTTTGTTAGAGCGTTGAACTGACTGACATAACCTTTAGTTAGTGCATAAAAATAATTTGCCCAAATATCATTTTCATCTTTATCCAATAATACTTCACTTAAATTCTCAGCTTCTTCCAATAAAGCATTAATTTTATCATCATTAGAGATATTCAAATCATTCTGCATCATCATCAGCGCTACTGCTTCATAAATTTTACCGAAAGGGATCTCCGGCTTTTTTTTATCAAGTTCACTAAAAGTATTTACCGCACTACCGTATTTGTGATTCCAAATTTCATTGATACCAACTTTCATAACCGAATCTATTTCCGCATCGGGGTATGATTGCCCAAAAATACTAATGTTACATATCAAAAATATGTTTATTAAAATCTTTTTAATCATATCAATTTTAAATAGCTTTTCTTCCTAGGATAGAAAGCAAGTTTACAAAGGGTGAGTAAGGTGGCGTATAGTTAAAATCAATCTCTGCTAAATTATTTACTTTAATTTTATTGCTTATCATCGATGAAATTAAATCAGCGTATCCGATAACTTCACTATTACCAAAAAACTCTGCTCCTAAAATAAATTTTGAATATTTATCGTAAATAATTTTCCCAAAAACCTTTTTACTTTCCGGCATAACCTTTACCAGGTTGGGAGTGACTGCACTAACGGTATTAAAATTAAATCCGTTTTGTTTTGTCTCCGCTGTATTTAAGCCTACAGCAGAATATACATTATCAAAAATTTTGACTGCGATGTTTTTGATTATCGGATTATAAAAGCTATTTCCTCCGGCAGCATTATCCCCGGCAATGTGGCCTTGTTTATGCGCTAATGTTGCTAAAGGTAAATAGTTGGCTCTACCTGTTATTTTATTTGTTATTTCACAGCAATCCCCGGCAGCATAAATATTTGTGTCAGATGTTTTTAATTTTTTATCGACCTTTAGCCCACCGTGATTCCCCAGATTTAAATTTGTTAATTGAGCAAGTTCAGTGTTTGGCTTAAAACCGATAGCTACAAGTAAAAGATCAATTTCGACAAACCTTCCGTCAATTTTTATGGAAGTTACTTTATTATCTTTACAAATAAACTTTATCTCTTTTTGATTTCCGTAAAAATCAATTTCGTTTCCCTTTAGCTGTTCATTTATTAAATGCTGAATTTCAATTTCAGCGGTTGGTAAAGGATAATTTTCTTTATCGATCAACAAAACATCCATACCCAATTTCTTAAACGCTTCAGCACTTTCCAATCCTATGTATCCGGAACCTATTATTCCTACTGAGTTTACCGGGTTTTTATCAATGTAATTTTTAATTGCCAAATAATCAGAAACAGACTTAAGGTAAAAAACATTTTCAGGTTTATGTATATCCAACTTTAGTTTATTTGCTTTTGAGCCTGTGCAAAGTATTAGTTTATCATAAGAGAAGTTAACAACTGAATTATCATTTAGATTTCTTACTGAAATACTTTTGTTTCGCTTATCAATACTTTCAACAAAATGTTTTGTATAAACCCTCACGCCTTTTTCTTTGTAAAAAGATTCAGCGGTGAAAAAGATAATATCTTCGTAGTTTTCTATTTCTCCGGATAAAACATACGGCAGTTCACAATTTCCGGTTGAGATATATTCACCCGTTTCAAATAAAATAACCTCCGCATCCGGATTTACTCTTTTTGCTTTTGCAGCAGCAGCCGGACCCGCGGCATTTCCGCCAATCACTAATATTTTATTGGGTTTATACATATTCTCTAAAGTTAACTAAGAAATATAAGAAATAAATGTTTTTAATTAGATGAGAATATTTTGATTAATGAAAAAGGAACATGAAAATCTCTAGCAATTCTCTGAAGAAGTTTGTCATTGCGAATCGCTCTTTAGAGTGATGAAGCAATCTCATTGACCAGATTGCCACGCTTCGCTCGCAATGACAATAACTAAATTTGAGCAACTATATTTTTGCAAAAGTGAGGGACTCAGTGTAACATTATATGTTTCACTTATCTTTAAAACTGATAGTCATCGGGACACCTGAAAAACCAAACTTCTTTCGGATAAGTTTTTCAAGGAATCTACGGTAGTGGTCAGGAATGTATTTTGAGTCATTTGCAAAAAAGAGAAATATCGGATATTTGCTCCCCACTTGAGTGATGTATTTAATTTTTATCTCTTTTCCGATTGGCGTTGTCGGAGGTGGAGTATTTCTGATTTCTTCAAGCAATGCGTCATTTAATTGACTTGTCGCAATTTTTTTATCTCTTTCAGAATGAATCTCTTTTGCCAGCTCAATTATTTTGAAAATTCTTTGCTTTGTTAATGCAGAAACAAATATAACCGGAGCATAATCAATTGAACCTAACTTTTGCAGTAATTCAAGTTCGTATTCTCTCGCAGTGTTTGTTTCTTTTTCAATCAAGTCCCACTTATTGATTGCGATTATTAGTCCGTTCCTTCTTCGAACAATTTCATCTATAATTTTTTGGTCTTGTTTTTCTAATCCCGCTGTTGCATCAATCATTAAAACAGACACGTCACTATTGGCTATTGCCCTGAATGCACGCACGTTTGAGTAAAACTCAATACTTTCATTTACCTTAGTTTTTTTGCGAAGCCCGGCTGTATCGACCAATACAATTTCTTCACCATAATATTTGAGCACCGAATCGATGCTATCGCGGGTAGTTCCGGGAATATCTGTTACGATGCTTCTGTTGTATCCAAGTAATGCATTAGTGATCGAAGATTTTCCAACATTCGGCTGCCCCAATATTGATAGCCTTAATCTTGTGTCTTCTTCTTCACCTTCATCAACTTCAGGAATAAGTTTTAATAATTCGTCGAGAACGTCGCCAACATTTCTGCCGCTTAACGCTGAAATATCATAAACATGTTCAAGGCCAAGGGAATAGAAATCCATTTTATTCATTCCCTGATCTTCATTGTCTGATTTGTTTACCAAAAGAAATGAAGGCTTTTTTGATGCTCGTAACATTCCGGAAATTTCTTTATCAACCGGACTAACACCAATTCGGCCGTCGGTAATAAACAATATCGCATCGGCTTCCTGAATTGCTATTTCAACTTGTTCTCTAATTGCAGTTTCAAAAAGTTCATCCGAATCGGGTACATAACCGCCTGTATCTATTAATTGAAATCGCCTCGCGTTCCAATCTACTTCTCCATAAAGCCTATCGCGGGTAACGCCGCTAAAGTCATCTACAATAGCATCTTTACTTTTGGTTAACCTATTAAACAAGGTTGACTTACCAACATTCGGCCTGCCGACAATTACAACTAAAGGTATTTTCATAATTTTTAATTAAAAAGAATAACTCAAATTTAATTGAGGATGAATAGAATTTCTGCCATTAAATTTAATTCTTCCCATCTTTAATTCCACACCAAGATTTTTGTTAATTCTGCTTGATGTCCAGGCAGCTTCTATTGCACTTAAAATATGGTTAGCTACGACAAGTGTAACTGAAGTCGATGAAATGTCATAATAATCATTTGCATCTCCACGCTCACCGGCATAAAATAAAAACTGGCTTGTGAGCGGATCACCATAGTAAAAAGGTTTATTTGGATCGTCGCCAAATTCTGACCATCCCGGATTAAATTGCGGATATTTACCAATCATTTCATAATACTGTTGATCACCAAGTGGGGCAAGCCTGTGTGAATAGTAATCACCGATATCACCTTCCAATCTATTCAGCTCGTCCCAATTAACATTATTTCCATTAAAAACATTATAATTATCTACATTGACATTCGGATTTATATTTTGCGCATTTTGGATTGTCCATCTTGCGTATCTTTCAACCGACCAATTCTCATTTGCGTAATTTTCAAACTCTTCAGTTTTGTCATCACCTTTTTGATTGTAGATAATAGCGGCAGCAACTGCTCCAACTTCAACAGCTAAAAACAAAGCTGCTTTTAAATAATCATTATTATAAAATTGTCCAGCACCTGGGATTGCAGCAGATAATAAAGCAGAGCTTAACGGGGATTTTCTTTCAAAATCTAAATCATTACCATTATCAAAACTATTTGTTTCATCAAAACTAATTTTTGAATCAAAGGCTAGCTCGCCGGTTAATTCAATTTGTTCTTTTTCTTGAGCAAAACTTAGACTCGAAGTTAAAAGCAAAATAAGAATGAATGATTTCATTTAAATCCCTAATTAAAATGAGAAGTCAAATAATACACCACCGTAAAGCAACCACTCTTTTCCGTAGTTAACAGTTTCTCCTCTAACAGTTCTATTGAACTCGTCAAACGCGTATGATGCATTTACGAAAATACTTGTTGGGAACAAATAAAAGGAATTCATTTTAATACGCAATTCCATTCCTGCCCCCTTTTTGAAATCATCAAAGCCAGGCCAATCGCCAGTCCAGGCGTAACCATAATCACCATGAACTGAAAGGAAAACTTTATCTACATACCATGGACCAATTTTTTTATCAATATTTCTAAATAGCGGAAAACGATAAGTTAAGTTTAACCAGCCAAGTTCATTACCACTAATGGCATAAAACGGGAACGCTTTCATCCCAACCAGCCCCCCGAGATAAGAATCAAAAAAATCGGGAACGTCAGGCCCCAGTATTGATGCACCTCTGAAACGGGTAGTTAATGTATGGGTTCTAAATAGCTGGAATCTCTCTTCGTAATTAAGTTCAAGTCTATGGAAATTGAATTTCTGAAAGACCGGTTTTAATACACCGTCTTCAATTTCAAATTCGCTTTCCGGGTTAAAATCATTAAACTCATAATCGTACTGCAATTCAAATTTTCTTCCAACAGGATTTATATCAGAATCTAAAGTTGGGTATCTGCTTTCGTGAGACAGTTTTACTCTGAGATTTCTGCCCTTGAAATAAGTATCGTCAGTAGTTTGGAACAATATAGTTCTATCATTTTCAGTATAAGTAAAACTCTCAATTACAGTAGTATAATTGCTTAATACAAATCGTAACTCAAGATCAATAGATTCATGAAGAAGTTTATGTCTAGCAACAAAATCTGCTTCAAGCAAATTATATGAAACTCCGGTAGATAATGAATCATTGTATCGTACTTTCCCGCCGGTTGAATCAACACCAAAGAAAACGTCAGCATCATTTTTTCTATTTATACTATAAAGCTCAAATGAAAGCTCAGGCTTTAATCCAAGATCGTAAATCAATGGCAAAGTGTTTCTGTAATTGAAAATTAGGAAAAGATCCCTCTCCAATCTTTTGTTCAATGCAGCACTGGCAATAAAATCATAACGATTTAAGTGATCGGTTGACGAAACAACGATACCAGGCTTCACATTATCAATAAAGTCGTTTGTGAGATTATAATTATCAATTCTTAACAGCGGAAAAAAGTTAATGCCGGAAAAAGCTCCGGAATATCTTTTAGATTCATTTTGCGGCAAAATCTTATCATTGAA
>JANQIV010000196.1 GCA_028282005.1 Melioribacteraceae bacterium
ACCAAACAAAAAAATCGAAGTTATAACTTCTGATACATTCAACACCGTAAAAGATAAAGTTAGTCAGGGGAACTTCTTTAAGCCGCCAGATCTTAAACAAAATTTTGTTAAGATCGCTACGGAAAAAATTCCTGAAGATGTAAATGAAGACGAAGAGTTTGCTTTTGTGCTTGAGAAAATTTTGACTGTTGCAAAAGAAGTTTACCTTGCTCATTCTTCATTATTTTTTTGGTATAATAAAGGTAAAAAGAAATTAACCCTCGAGAAATTTATTTCCAGCTCAACCGAATTGACCAATAAGAAATTTGATATTGAGGATGATGTATTAAGCAAAATTGTTGAAAAAGAAGAACCGGAATTACTTACAAATATTACTCTCAACGCAGAACGCGATGTAATTAGATATTATAATTCCCAGCAAGGGATTAAAAGTTTTATTGGTGTTCCGCTTTATTATGGTAATATGCTTACCGGAGTATTGGCACTAGATTCGAAAGAGGTTGATGCTTTTGGTATCGAAACAATTTACTCTCTCGGAAGATTTGTTCGTGTTATTTCTTTAATCATTTCGTTGTTCGATAAAAAGTTTGAAGAAAGTATTGCAGAGAAAAGACTGCAAGCATTATTAAAATCTTTAAGTATTGATAAAAAATTTGTTGACAGCGAAGACCTTTACAAAACAGTTGAAGAATCTGTTCGAGATTTGATTCAATGGGATGCTTTTACTTTT
Organism: Melioribacteraceae bacterium; assembly: GCA_028282005.1. Taxonomy (GTDB): domain Bacteria; phylum Bacteroidota; class Ignavibacteria; order Ignavibacteriales; family Melioribacteraceae; genus JANQIV01. The sequence continues at coordinate 731 of JANQIV010000196.1, forward strand.
GTTTATTATGATTCCAAAACAAACAATTTCAACACAGTAAAAATCATTAATAAAACATCATTAAAATATATTGGCGAGTATCTTGACGTTGATTTGAAAGGAACTATAGTCGGGAAAGCTATAGTATCCGGAGTGCCGATAAAAATTGATGATACCTCTGAGGATGACTATAAGAGATTTACAACAACTGAAGACGTTAACTTTGAGGGGTCTTTCCTTGCTGTGCCATTAGTTTACGATGAGCAAAACTACGGTGTTTTTTGTTTTGAAAGCTTAAAGAAAAATAATTACACAAATGCTGATGTTAGTTTTATTAAAAATGCCGTGAAGATATTTTCATTTATTGTTTACACTTATTCAAATCAAAAATTATTACGGGGATTATTATCAGTTGATGTTGAAACACGCGTACTAAATTACGAAGCATTTTTAAGCAGGCTAGATTCTGAACTTGAAAAATCGTTTGAGCTTTCACTACCGGGTGCAGTAGCCCTTATCTATATTGATGATTTTTTAGAACAAGAAAATCTTTTTGAAAATGATCCTTTCCCGAAAGTGCTTAAATCGATAGTCGATGCAATAAAAGAAGAAATAGATGCGTCTCAAATATTGTTCGGAAGATTCAATGACAGAATCTTGGGACTTTATTTTTTTAATACAAACTCCAAAGATGTTTTTCTTTGGGCTGAAAAGTTAAGAATAAAAATTGCAAGAAAACCAATCGCGGTGATAACAAAGCAAACAACGTTTACCGTGTCGGTTGGTGTTGCTTCAACAAATAAAAAGACAGATGTTGATGAAGTAATAAGGGATGCTAAGCTGGCTTTAAATAAAGCTATTGAAAAAGGTGGCAATACAGTTAAGAGTGTAAGTTAATCATGAATAATTTTATACTGATAATATTGGACGGAGTTGGAATCGGTGCATTACCGGATGCAGACAAATATGGTGATGCGGACTCAAACACATTGGTAAATATTTCTAACAAAGTTTCGAACTTCTCTTTACCAAACTTAAAAAAACTTGGCTTGGGCAACATTTCTGATATTAGTGGAGTCAATAAAGTAGAGAATCCGTTAGCATCATTTGGTAAAATGACAGAAATATCTAAAGGTAAAGATTCAACAACAGGACATTGGGAAATAGGCGGAATAAAAGTAGAACTTGAATTTCCATATTATCCGGAAGGTTTTCCGAAAGAATTGGTAGACTTATTTATTGAAAAGACTGGTGTTAAAAAGGTTCTTGGTAATAAACCAGCATCTGGGACAGAGATCATAAAGGAACTTGGTGAAGAACATGTTAAAACCGGTTATCCAATAATTTACACTTCTGCTGATTCCGTTTTTCAAATTGCTGCTCATGAAGAAGTTATTCCACTTGATAGACTTTATGAAATCTGTGAAGTAACCCGCAATGAAGTTTGTGTCGGAAAAGATGCGGTAGGTAGAATTATAGCTCGTCCATTTGTAGGTGAACCAGGCAATTTTCAAAGAACAACGAATAGGAAAGATTTCTCCGTTGATCCGCCTAGTGATACAATTTTAGATGTATTGCAAGGCAATGAAATTAATACTGTTGCAATCGGTAAAGTAAACGACCTTTTTAATTACAAAGGAATTACGAAACAAGTTATAACAAAATCGAACGATGTTGGAATCGAAAAGATAATTGAACATTCAAATTCGGAGTCAAATAGTTTTCTATTTGCTAATCTTGTTGATTTTGATGTTTACTACGGACACAGATTAGATCCCGAAGGATTTGCAAATGCGCTTTCTGGTTTTGATAAAAAGTTGCCGGATATTTTGGAAACTTTAGACGAAACTGATGCGTTGCTTATGACAGCTGATCACGGTAACGACCCAACCGTGACAAGCACAGATCACAGCAGAGAATATGTCCCTATTCTTTTTTATAGAAAAAATCAGAAGGGAAGAGATTTAGGAACGAGAGAAACATTTTCAGATGCTGCTCAAACTGTGGCTCATTTTTTCAAAGTGAATAACAGTTTAAAAGGAACAAGCTTTTTAAATGATTGAAGAAAGTCAAAAAAATTTATTAAATTACAAGGCTAAATTATTAGAAAATGGCGATTTAGAGTTTCCGAGGGAAGAGATACGAAAAATTTATGAATCCGGAATTGATGAAGTAACCATTAGCATATCTGTGTCGTCAAATAAATTAAACAACATTGCGGGTATTGATCAAAAGGTTTTTGAGAAAATAAAAGAAAAACAATCCTTACCTCCAGAAGTTGTATTTGATTTTCTTAATTGTAAGGGCAAATTAAGTGAATCAAATTTCGAGAAAAAACTTAACTTTGAGTAAAGAAGAATACTTAATTGAAACCGATGTGTTAGCAAATCATCTAACACACACTGATCGTTCTTTAAATTCTGATTTAGAATTGTTAATGCAAAACGGTGTATGTTTTACAACCGTTTTTAATGCATCTGAGATAATTTATAGAACTGAAAATGCTGAAGAAAAAAATGAAGCGATAAAACTTTTATCAGCTTTGAAAGTGCTTGGATTAAATTCACGCTACAGTTTAAATGTAGATGACTTTGCTGAAAGTACTGAAAACATTAGGGATGCATTATTTTGCACTGTTGCAAAGATAAATAAATTAAAAATAGTTACGACTATAAAGGGCAAATATAAAAATACAGGGCTGGAAGTTATTCACCCTGAAAGCTTAAGGAAATAAAAATTGATTTTGGGAAAAGTAATCGGTACTGTTTGGTCAACCAGGAAAGATGAAAACTTGGTTGGTGCAAAATTTCTGATAGTTCGTCAATTGAACCTCGATTACACACCAAAAGAAAACTTTATTGTTGCAATGGATTCTGTTGGAGCCGGTGTCGGAGAAGTAGTTCTCTGTGCACAAGGTAGTTCAGCAAGGCAAACTGTTTTAACCAAAAACAAACCAATTGATGCCGTAATAATGGCAATTGTGGATAAGCTTGATATTTCTATAAAAGAAAGACTTGAAGAATTGGTTGAGCAGTAATGCAGCTTGGACAGGTAATAGGAACAATTTGGGCAACAAGGAAGTATGAAACAATTAAAGGCTATAAACTCCAATTTGTTCAGCCTTTAAATGGTGAAAAAGAAAAACTCGGTGATCCGATTATTGCTGTTGATACAATTGGTGCTGGGCCGGGTGAAATAATTTATTATATAACAGCGAGTGAAGCCGTAATTCCGATGGATGTTGAAATGGCTCCGGTTGATGCCTCGATAGTAGGCATTGTAGATTCAATAAATTCTGTAATTAATTAAAGGAGTTTCAATTGAAAATAACGAAGCAATACACAAACCGCGAAAGCCAATCGTTGGACAAGTATTTGCAAGAGATAGGTAAAGTTGATTTGCTTACTCCGGATGAAGAAATTGATTTAGCTATCAAAATTAAGAAAGGCGACCAGATCGCTTTGGAACGTTTGGTAAAAGCAAATTTAAGGTTTGTTGTTAGTGTTGCTAAGCAGTATCAAAATCAAGGCTTATCATTAGGTGACCTCATTAATGAGGGTAATTTGGGGCTTATAAAGGCCGCAAAAAGATTTGACGAAACCAGAGGTTTCAAATTTATATCATACGCAGTTTGGTGGATTAGACAATCAATATTACAAGCTCTTGCAGAGCAATCAAGAATAGTTAGGCTTCCACTTAACAGAGTTGGAGCATTAAATAAAATTGGCAAAGCTTACAGTAACCTTGAACAAGAATTTGAAAGAGAGCCAAGTGCAACTGAATTAGCTAAAGAGCTTGAAATGGATATCAACGAAGTTGCCGATACTTTGAAAATTTCAGGTAGACACGTTTCTATGGATGCTCCATTTGCTCAAGGTGAAGACAACAGATTACTTGATGTACTTTCAAACAACGAACAGCCTTCACCGGATTTCACATTGATGAGTGAATCATTAAAAAATGAAATTGAAAGGGCGCTTTCTACATTGACTGAAAGGGAAGCAGAAGTAATCAAACTTTATTTCGGATTGAATAAAGAACATTCTTTAACACTTGAAGAAATTGGTGAGAAATTTAATTTAACTAGAGAAAGAGTTAGACAGATAAAAGAGAAAGCAATTAGAAGATTACGTCACGCCTCAAGAAGTAAAAATCTTCGAACTTATTTAGGATAATCTTGTTGACTTCAAAGTCAAAACTATTCATTATTATTTTCGTAGGAACAATTGCAATGTTTAGCGGTTGTTCCTCTTCTTCATACAGCGACCGCTATAATAAACCAAAAGAAAAAGAATCCAAAGAAAAGAAAGGCTCTGTTAGATTTTCATCTGATGATAATGCTGAAAAAACCGAAGACACAAGAAAAGCTAATGATTACTACATTCTGAGGAACATCGAAAAAGAATTTGATGTTGATCCGGTTGAAGAGTATAAAATTGACCCCCAAAAATTTGTTAAAAAATATAACAAACTGAAAGAGTTCAACTTAGCGCTTACTCCCCGTGAAAAAGTCCTTTTTGAAGTGATTACTTATTTGGATACTCCGTACAAATATGGTGGCAACTCAAAAGAAGGTATTGATTGTTCTGCATTTACCCAAAACGTTTTCAGCAATTCATTGAACTTGGTTTTACCAAGAACTGCAAAGCAGCAGTTTCAAAAGGGACAAAGTATTTCCTCCAAAACTAACTTGAAATTTGGGGACTTAGTTTTTTTCAATACTACTTCGAGATCATATCCGGGTCATGTAGGAATTTATTTGGGCGAAAACCTTTTCGTTCACGCAAGCAGGTCAAAAGGAGTTGTAATTTCCTCACTTCAAAGTACTTATTACAAAGAACGTTACATCGGCGGTAAAAGAGTCAATAACTCATTTTAAAAACACCTCTTGAAGATTAAAAATCTATTTGTTTAAACTTTTCGTTATTTCTGTCGATAATGTAATATCACAAGGAGGTGTAAAATGGTTGCGTTTATATTTTTTTCAATTACCCTTATTTTTTTACTATTTAATTCTTTTCTTTCCCTAAACAAATCTTATCCAAAAATAAACAAATAGGATTCTAACCATGAAATTTATTTGGATAAGGTGATTGTTTAAAGTATAAGCTTCAAATTTGACAGAATATGCAGATTGACTTTCAAAATCTTAGTTCTTATAACTAATTTTTTTGCATTATTCTAATGTACATAGTGAAAATTAAATTGTTCATTTTAATGCTAGTAATTTAATTATTAAAAGAAGTGAATTTTATTTAACATTTTATAATTCTTGTCGATAATTAAATATCACAAGGAGGTGTAAAATGCGTAAATCAATAATTTTCTCGATTTTTCTCTTTCTCTTCCTATCAACCCTTAGTAATTCACAAAACAAGACTTACCACAAAGTAAATGAATCCGGATTTTGGACTGGATTGCAGAAAGTTGGTGCTGCGGCTAAAGCTGATGGTTCCAAAAAATACGAGTTTGAAGATTGGACATTATATTTTCCAATGAGATATACAAACTTTGTTCGTAAGTTTCAGAAAAACGGAAAGACTTACGAATATTATGTGAAAGTTTGTGATAAAGGAATTTATGACCCAAAAATTAGAGTAAAGGATGGTCCAGGCAAGGCAAGCCAAGCTTATGATGATTCTGATGGCTCCGAGACGAAATTATTACTTCAAGGGGTAAATGAAGCAATTACAAAAATCCTTAAATCTAGTAATACAGCCTCTTTGTAAAAAATTTTAAAGCCCGCTCATTGTGAATGGGCTTACTTACCTAAAGCCCTAGTTTAAAGGACATTCACTTTTTTAAAAAGACATTTCATCAAGTTTTAATTCTTAATAAATTTTGTATCACTAAATAATCGGTGTCTAGGGATGAGTAAGAATCAAATTTTATATAATGTAACTAAAGAATTTCAGAAACTAAAAAAACTTTCATTTGATGCAGTTGAACAAATTAATAATGAGCAATTTTTTGAAATTATTCAAGAAGGCAACAGCATCGCAATATTAGTTAAACACTTATCCGGAAACATGAAATCAAGATGGACTGATTTTCTAAACTCTGATGGGGAAAAGCCTAATAGAAATAGGGATACTGAATTTGAGATTTATGAAAATGATTCAAGAGAAAGAGTGTTGGATAATTATGAAAAAAGTTGGACAATTCTTTTCGACACTTTGAATAAATTAATTGACGTTGATTTTGCCAAAACTGTTTATATAAGAAAAGAACCGCACACAGTTCATCAAGCAATATTACGTCAGCTTACGCATTACTCTTATCACATTGGACAAATTGTTTTGCTTGCAAAGCAAATTAAAAAGGAAGAATGGAAAACTTTGAGTGTGGCAAAGGGAAAATCTAAAGAATTCAACGCAAACCCCAAATCATATTTTGATAAATAATAAATTATTGTTTTGAATAATTGATATTCACTTCTCATAAACTTAATTTTGTTTTATAAAAATTCACACCAGAAGGAGACCTATCAAATGGATTACAGAATTGAAACCGATACCATGGGAGAATTAAAAGTTCAGGCGGATCGCTATTATGGAGCTCAAACCGCAAGATCGTTAATTAATTTTAAGATTGGATGGGAAAAATTTCCGAGAGAAATTATTCGTGCATTGGGAGTATTGAAAAAGGCTGCTGCATTAACAAACAAAGAATTGGGAATGTTAAGCGAAGAAAAAGCTACATTGATTGACCAGGCAGCTGATGAAGTTATTCAAGGAAAGTTGGATGATCATTTTCCGTTAAGTGTTTGGCAAACCGGTTCAGGTACACAAACAAACATGAACACAAATGAAGTAATTGCAAACCGCGCAATCGAAATTGCGGGCGGTGAGCTTGGTAGTAAAAATCCGATTCACCCTAATGATGATGTTAACAAAGCTCAGTCCTCAAATGATACTTTCCCGACAGCAATGCACATCGCTGCTGTTGAAGAGATTCACAGAAACTTAATTCCTAAAATTACAAAAATGAAAGACGCCCTTGCTGAAAAAACTGAAGCATTTAATGAAATAATAAAAATCGGAAGAACTCATTTGATGGATGCAGTTCCTTTAACTTTAGGACAAGAGTTTTCGGCATATGTTGTTCAGCTTGAAAATGGTTTGACAAGAATTAATAATGCCTTGCCGAGATTAAAAGAATTAGCACTTGGCGGAACAGCAGTTGGAACCGGCTTGAACACTCACAAAGATTTTGCAGAAAAAGCGGCAGCAAAAATATCAGATATAACCGGTCTTGATTTCATTTCAGCGCCTAACAAATTTGAGGCACTTGCAGCTCATGATGCAATTGTTGAAATGAGTGGAGTAATGAAAACCATCGCCGGATCGTTAATGAAAATCGCAAATGACATTCGCTGGTTGGGTTCGGGACCAAGATGTGGAATTGGTGAAATACAGTTACCTGCAAATGAACCGGGTAGTTCAATTATGCCGGGTAAAGTTAATCCTACTCAGCCGGAAGCCATGACTATGGTTTGTGCACAAGTTTTCGGTAATGATGTTGCAGTAAATTTTGGCGGTGCAAGTGGCAATTTTGAACTTAATGTCTATAAACCTGTTATGATATATAACTTATTACAGTCAATCAGACTTATTGGCGATGCTTGCGAAAGCTTTACTAACAATTGTGTTGCCGGAATTTCGGTAAATAATGAAAATGTTGAATTTTACTTAAAAAATTCATTGATGCTTGTAACTGCCTTAAATCCGCACATTGGATATGACAATGCGGCAAAAGTTGCTAAAAAAGCGTTTAATGATAACTCAACATTAAAGGAAGCGGCAGTATCACTTGGCTTATTAACTGCTGAAGAATTTGATGAAAAAGTAAAACCGGAAAACATGATTGGCCCAAAGGCATAATCAAAATTAATTGAAAGGAAAAACTTATGGCTGATCCAGTTGTATATCAAAAACATTCCATAAAAATGGATATGGAACCAGGCAAATATTATTGGTGTGCTTGCGGAAAATCTTCAAATCAGCCCTTTTGCGATGGTTCGCACAGAGGCGGCGAGTTTAGTCCGGTAATGGTAGAAATTACTGAAGCTAAAAGAGTTTCGTGGTGTGCTTGCAAAATGACTGATAAAAAACCATTCTGCGATGGTGCCCACAAGGATTTATAATTTTCTTTTCTTAAATTTACATTTCGATTGAGCGAAGATATGTAGTATAAATTGATCTTCGCTCTCAATATTTTTTACCAACTTTGATATTAATTTTCTTAGTGTTATTTTTACACTATGAAAATTCTTTTTATTTTTGGAATTTTCTATGGCTGAAACCATTATAAATATTTATCTAGTTATTAAAGACGATTTTGTAGTT
>JANQIV010000020.1 GCA_028282005.1 Melioribacteraceae bacterium
ATTATTTTAGTTAGCCAAACCGGTCAGTCCGCATCTTATTACACTACACTATTTAGAGTATTAGGGCTAAACAAAATTTTCGCATTGCGTTTTGGAATTGGTGTGTGGAATGATATTTTTTCTTCTGTATGGATTGATAATGCCGACGACAAAAGAGAAAATGAAAGGTATTCATTCAATGCAGTACAATATCCCAAAAACGGTTTTTCTCCTTTACCTATGCTGACTGAAGTCAATCCCGATTTATCAATAGAGCAAATTTTAAAAGAACGTGTTGAATCAATGGTTAAGGAAGGTTTCAATGATAATATTTTGAGAGAAACTACATTTAACACAATTAGTTTTGAGGAAAATCAAAGTATTCAAAATCGGTATTTAGTCTGCTTTGGTGAAGATAATTTATATAATCTCGGAGCAAAATTTGACGGTGATACAGTATCAGGCGAACACGGCCATTTACCAGAAACTCCATTTTATATTGCCTTTCCGTATGAGAAGAACAGTCTTAAAACCAACCTTTTTTTGCAAACGTTCCCAAATGACAAGCCAATATTGCTTTATAGTTTTAGTGGTCAACTCAGTGCAATAGCAACAGCTTATTTAAGATTATTAGGGTATGACGCAAGGTCTGTACTTTTTGGAGGTCATAATATTTTTCATCCTAATATGTTCTTTGTTAAAGGGTATCATGATTTCTACGTTTTCTGGGAATCTGAAATTAAGAATTACAATTTCAATACAAACTAATTCGAGTATTTATCTAAAGACCAGGCTATATGAAAATAAAGAAAAATCCCCTTACCATATTATTTGTTTTCCTAATATTAATTTTCACAAGTTGTATTGAAGAATCAATAATTGAGGTTACCCCGGAAGGTATTTCTCAATCTGAAAAACTTTTGCGGCATATCGAAGCCAATAGCAATTTTATCGCATCAACAGATTATCCGGCAATAATTACGGCTAATGAATTGCAAGCAAATCTCGCTTCATACTTGGTAGTTGATGTTAGAAGCGAAAGTGACTTCAACAACGGACATATACCCGGAGCAATAAATATTCCGAATAATGATCTGTTTGAGTATGTTATAGAAATGAATAACCGACCAATAGTTTTGGTGAGTTTAACCGGACAAGCTTCTGCTTATTACACAACGCTTTTGCGAGTTTACGGAGTTGAAAATATTTTCTCATTACGTTTTGGTTTTGCAGTTTGGAATAGTGATTTTTCCGACATTTGGATTGACACAAAAGATGATAAAATCAGTAAAACAGATGCCCCGGAATTCAACAATATTCAATATCCCAAAAATGGTTTTTCACCTTTGCCGTCTTTAAGCGGACTTGATGAAAGTTTAACCGCACAAGAAATTTTGGAAGCAAGAGTACGTAATTTATTACGTGAAGGATTTAACGACAATATCTTAACAGGGATTACTACTAAAACAATTAGTTTTGATAGACAATTTATAATGCCAAACAGATACGTTGTTTGTTTTGGTGATGAAAGCCTTTACGGATTGACTCCAAATGTTGATCCAACTCAGCAAGGACACACTGTTGGAACAGTATTTTATTTAGGATTCCCGGGAATACGCAATAATCTAAAAAGTGTAAGTTTTTTACAAACAATGCCAAGTGACAGGCCAATTTTAATTTACAGTTACACAGGTCAATTAAGTGCAATAGCTACTGCATACTTAAGTATCTTGGGATATGATGTCAGATCAATTTTATTTGGAGCGCATAATATTTTTAATCAATGGTCCAGCTATTATAAAACGTTTACTGATTTTTATGTATTTGTTGATGGCGACATTAGAAATTACGATTACCAATAAAAAAAGCTGCACTGAAAAAATCAATGCAGCTTTTAATACAATAACATATTCTGTTTATTTTATCTCAATTATTTTTTCACCTTTTGTTTCCGACTTTGGAAGCTTTAATGTTAATAATCCATTTTCATAATTTGCATTTATCTTTTCTTTATCAACAGAATCCGAAAGTTTAAATTTTCTAAAATAATTGCCGGTTTCCGATTCTTTCAAAGAATAATCGCGGGTAACTATTTCATCATAATTTATTCTTCCCATTACAATCAAATTTCCATCTTCCAATTTGATCTTCATATTTTCTTTTTCAACTCCCGGAAGCTGAGCTAATAAACAGAATTCATCCGTAGCTTCGTAAATATCAACAATAGGATTAATCCAAGTTTCATGCTCGAGAGCTTCTTCCCAGCTTTTCGATAAGCTGTTACCAACTTTTTCTTTATCCATTGTCATTTGATATCTCCAACAAATTTATTTGTCATCAACTACTTCGTAAGAAGCATCTTCAACTTCTTTGTCATCGCCGGAATCTTTCTTTGGCTCTTCACCTAGATCAGCTTGCTGTTGTTGATCGCCAGTCTGTTGTTGTCCGGCATTTGGATCAACACCAGGTTGACCTTGAGCTCCTTGCTGCTGATAAAGTTTTTGAGCAATTTCGTTCCAAACATTTGTTAAGCTTTCAGTCGCAGCTTTAATTTGTTCAGTGCTATTTGTTTTTAAAGCATCTTCAACTTTTGTAATTTCAGCTTCCAACTTAGTTTTATCTTCGTCGTCAATCTTATCTTTCATGTCTTCAATTTGTTTCTTTGTTTGGAAGACTAAATTATCAGCCTGGTTTCTAACATCAATTTCTTCTTTTTTCTTTTTATCTTCAGCAGCATGTTCTTTAGCAGCATTTTTCATTTTTTCAACTTCTTCTTCAGACAATCCGCTTGAAGATGTAATTCTAATGCTTTGCTCTTTGTTAGTAGCTTTATCTTTAGCCATTACATGTAAAATTCCGTTTGCATCAATATCAAAAGTAACTTCAACTTGCGGTACACCTCTTGGTGCTGGCGGAATACCGTCCAAGTGAAATTTACCAAGTGTTCTGTTATCTGCAGCCATCGGTCTTTCACCTTGAAGTACATGAATTTCAACTGATGGTTGGCTATCAGCTGCTGTTGAGAATACTTCACTTTTCTTTGTTGGAATTGTAGTGTTAGCATCTATCAGTTTTGTCATAACTCCGCCAAGGGTTTCAATTCCTAATGATAATGGGGTAACATCCAACAACAATACATCTTTTACATCACCAGATAAAACACCGCCTTGAATTGCAGCACCGATTGCAACAACTTCGTCAGGATTAACACCTTTATGAGGTTCTTTACCAAACAATTCTTTTACTACTTCTTGTACTTTTGGAACACGAGTAGAACCACCAACTAAAATTACTTCGTCAATTTGAGACGCAGTAACACCGGCATCTTTAATAGCTTGAATACATGGTTCTTTTGTTCTTTCAATTAACGGATCAATCAGCTGCTCAAATTTTGCTCTACTTAAATTGACATTCAAGTGTTTTGGGCCTTCCTGAGTAGCGGTAATAAACGGTAAATTAACATCTGTCTGCATTGAAGATGATAATTCTATCTTAGCTTTTTCTGCAGCTTCTTTTAATCTTTGTAACGCCATCGGATCATTGCGTAAATCAATTCCTTCCTGAGTTTTGAATTCGTCAGCTAAGAAATCAATTAATACTTGATCTAAATCATCACCACCTAAGTGAGTATCACCATTTGTAGATTTAACTTCAAAAACACCGTCACCTAATTGAAGAACAGAAATATCAAAAGTACCGCCGCCAAAATCGTAAACAGCAATTAATTGATCTTTATTTTTCTTATCTAAACCATAAGCAAGTGATGCTGCAGTAGGTTCGTTAATTATTCTCTTAACAGTTAATCCGGAAATTTCACCGGCATCTTTTGTTGCTTGTCTTTGTGCATCATTAAAGTAAGCAGGAACAGTAATTACTGCTTCTGTAACTTCCTGGCCTAAATAGTCTTCGGCAGTTTTTTTCATTTTTTGAAGAATCATTGCGCTTATTTCAGGCGGAGAGTATTTTCTATCATCTATTTGAACTCTTGCAGTATTATTATCGCCTTCAACTACAGCGTAAGGTACTTCACCAATTTCTGAGCCAACCTCATTAATTCTTCTTCCCATAAATCTTTTAACAGAAAAAACTGTGTTCTTAGGATTTGTTACTGCTTGTCTTTTTGCAGGTTGCCCTATTAATCTTTCACTACTTTTTGTAAACGCAACAACAGATGGAGTTGTTCTTCCACCTTCTGAATTTGGAATTACAACCGGCTCATTTCCTTCCATAACCGCAACACATGAATTAGTCGTTCCCAAGTCAATTCCTATAATCTTACCCATTAAATTTCTCCTTTTATATTTTCAGCAAAATAGCTTAAATTGTTTTATAGAATTATTTTCATAATATTTGCATAATCTTCATCTATTATGCAATAAACATGCCAATAATTTAATTATTCATAAAGTGTTTTATTTCATCATTTTAGCAAGAATCAATAGCACTTTATACGATGCGTCATTATTACAACAAACGCCATTATGACGCATATAACTCTCTAATGTCACACAACTAACAATTTGGCAGACTGAAATGGAAAAGATTAACGGTAAAATTAGTGTAAAATATTTCAATATCGAAGAGTTTGATATAAAACTCGACACAGAAATTATCGGTAGGAATTTTATTTACTGTGAAGAGATCGATTCAACCAATAATTACTTGATGAATACGAAAGAGAAGCTTCAGCATGGTACTGTAATGCTTTCTGAGTTTCAAAAAGAAGGCAGGGGCAGAAGAAACAGAACATGGGTAAGTAACAAAGGTTATAATCTTACATTTTCGACATTGCTTTCAAAATCGGTCAAATTTAAGAATATAAATATTGTCAATCTTGCAGCCTCATTAAGTGTTGCTCAAGCAATTGAAAATCTTTACCAGTTGAAAGTAAACTTAAAATGGCCAAATGATGTTTTAATAGGAGATAAAAAAATTGCAGGCATTTTGCTCGACTCAAGTTCGAAATCAAACAAAATTGAGTTTGCTGTTATTGGTTGTGGAATAAACGTGAACCAGGCAAATTTCAGCGGCAAATTTGATATTCAGCCAACGTCTGTGAGAAAGGAATTCAAAAAAGAAGTTAGTCGCGAAAGACTACTTAGTGAAGTATTGAATATTCTGGAAGAAAATTTTGAATTAGTCAAAAAAGCTGCTCCAAAAGTTTTAACCGACTGGAAATCGCGATGTAAAATGCTGGGTGAAAAAGTTAAAGTGATTGACAACGAAAATACTATTCACGGTGTTTTTGAAGACTTAAACAAAGAAGGTTTCTTAATATTAAAAGCCGGTGACAAATTAGAAACAATTCATTTTGGTGACGTTAGTTTAAGAGTATAATGAAAGTTTATTTTGACAACGCTGCAACAACTCCAATGCACCCAAAAGTATTGGAAAGGATGCTTCCGTATTTATCTGAAAATTTCGGTAACCCATCTTCAATTCATTCTTTTGGA
>JANQIV010000070.1 GCA_028282005.1 Melioribacteraceae bacterium
TTTTTGTTTGGTGAGACTATAGTAAACTCTTCACCGGCATCTGTTTCATAACCACTTGTTTGTTGTTCTATCTCAGGTTCATCAACTGGTTCAATTTCTTCATCTTCGTAATCATATTCTTCTTTATACTTTTCCGTTTTTGATGAATCACGCAAGAAAATTATGAAACCGACATAAATTATACCCAAACTTACAGCAATAATTTTGAGTATTAAATCATCCGTAAAGAAAGGAATGGAGTTCAAAATAGGAACTACCAAAAAGATTAAAATTCGTTTTCTAAGCCTGTTTGATTTATCCATTTATGATTCTAATTATTATAAATCTAATTGATAATTATAATAAAAACTATAATAATAATTTATCGAAAGTATAATGTATCTAGATTTCTTACAACTTCCTTTTTGCCTATTCCCTTCATTGAAGAATATAATATTAAATTTTCACCGAGCAATAATTCAGGGAAATATTCATTTACATTTTTTATTGCCTGAGATTTTTCCTTTTGATTAAGCTTATCTACTTTACTTAAAATAACGTAATAAGGAATCTCGAGTTCCCGCAAATAATTATTCAAAGCAATGTCGAGGTCAAACGGTTTGTGCCTGCTGTCAACAAAATGAAAAGCTAATGAAACATCACGGTCCGACTTCAAGTAATCATTAATAAGTTTCTCCCAATTCCGTTTTTCGCTTTCAGAAACTTTTGCATATCCGAATCCAGGCAAGTCTACGAGATATATTTTTTCGTCTATAGAATAGTAATTAAGTGATCTTGTTTTACCGGGAGAAGAACTTGTTTTTGCAAGGTTTTTAGAATTGAATATTGAATTTAAGAAAGAGGACTTTCCAACGTTTGAACGTCCGCACAAAATGACTTCCGGAAGTTTTAATTTCGGCAAGTCTTTTAAGTGAAAAACCGATTTTAAAAAGCGGGCATTCTTCATAATAAATAAAAAAAGAGCAACCTAAAATTGGCTGCTCTTCACTAAGTAGTTTTATACTGAAATTTTTATTTAATTTCTTTTTCTGAGTCTTTCGTGTCTTCTTCTTTTTGTTCTGCAACTTTTTCTTCAGCAGGAACAACTTCAGCTTTTACTTCTTCGTTTTTCTCTTTTTCATCTGTTGCCTCTTCAGAAACTTTTTTTTCTGTTTCAGTTTCTTCAACAACTTGTGCATCTTCAACAACGGTCTCTTCTTTTACTTCAGCTTTATCAGCTTTTCTTGGCTGTTTATCACCAATTTCAAAGAAGTCAACTAATTCTAAAATTGCCATTTCAGAAGCATCACCTTGTCTTTGACCCAATTTTACAATTCTTGTATAGCCACCAGGACGATCACCGATTTTTTCAACTATGTCAGTAAATAGTTCTTTAACGATAGCTTTATCATTAATGTGCTGTGCAATTTGTCTTCTTGTATGAACAGTGTCGCTTTTAGCTTTTGTAATTAACGGCTCAACAAATTCTCTGGCCGCTCTTGCTTTAGCAATAGTAGTTTTTATTTTTTTGTGTTTGAACAAAGCAGTTGCCAAAGCTCTTAATGTAGCTTTACGATGACTTGCTGTTCTTCCTATTTTTCCGCCTTTTACTCTGTGTCTCATATTATTACCTTAACAAAATTAGTTTACTTCATTAGTTTCTTTGATGTATTTATCTACATCCATTCCGAATTCCAAACCATAGTTTTCAACTATTTCAACTAACTCAGCCAAAGACTTACGGCCGAAGTTTCTGAATTTCAACATTTCGTTTTCATCTTTACCAACAAGGTCGCCAAGCGTTTTTATGTTCGCAGCCTTTAAGCAGTTGTGTGAACGTACGCTTAACTCTAGATCGTCAACGTTTGTTAACAATATCTTTTTGATTCTTTCTGATTCAGCATCTTTTTCACTTTCAACTTTGTCAACTTCCGGTTCAGCATCAAAGTTGATGAATAATTTCAAGTGGTCTTTCAATATATTAGCAGAACTTGAAAGTGCTTCCTCAGGTGTAATTGAACCGTCGGTTTTAACATCGATAGTCAATTTTTCATAATCGTTTCTTTCGCCAATTCTCACATTTGTTACGTTATAGTTTACAGAAGTAATTGGTGAAAATATAGAATCTATTGGAATAATACCGATTGTTTGATCTGCAATAATTTGCTCGTTACCCGGCACATATCCTTTACCGAATCCGAATCTAACTTCCATATTTAATTTATGTCCGTCATTTAAAGTAGCCAAATATTGTTCAGGATTTAGAATTTCAATATCAGGGCAAACTTTTTGCAATTCTTCCGCTTTAATTTCTAACGGACCGGTTAATGACAGATCAAGTTTAGTAGTCTTTTTATTGATTACTTTTAATCTGATTTTTTTCATGTTAAGAACAAGCTGGGTTACATCTTCAACAATTCCTGGAATTGTCGTAAATTCGTGCAGTACGCCGTCAACTTTTACAGCAGTAACAGCAGCACCTGTTAAAGATGATAATAAAACTCTTCTTAATGAATTACCAAGAGTAACACCAAAACCTCTTTCTAGAGGTTGTACTTCGAATCTTCCGTACTTATCAGTCGCTGTTGATTCATCTAATACAATATTCTCCGGCATCTTTATGAACGAATA
>JANQIV010000098.1 GCA_028282005.1 Melioribacteraceae bacterium
CAACATTAAGTGATATTGTTCCTGCAAGATTAGAGAATTCTTCTCTATCTTCTATTAATGTATTAACACCACTTCAACAAATTGATGACGATGAAAACATTTTATATCAAGTATCGGAAACAATTAATTTTGATTCATTTAATGAATTTTCTACGAAAGTAGATTCATTTTTTACAGTATTGAATATCAACGTGGATCAAACTAAAAGATACTGGGTAAGATATAAATTAGAATCAGATGAAAATTGGAGTGCACCTGTTTCATTTTATAATCAAGATTTTGCTACTTATGCTTTGTTAGATGATGAATCATTCAATAACACAGATTTAGAATCATTGGATTATGATTCCGGACATTTAAGAATTTCATCAGATTCAATTGATATTACCGTTTTATCCGCAGGAGCTTTTTCTGGTAAGACATGTGTAATTTCCAAGAATGGAACAAATCTATTAACTAATACATTTTTTGCTGGATTAGGTATTGTCGTTTTTGATAGAGATAACCTTGAAGTTTTAGATAGCCGTTGGTATCAATTATTTGGTAATTCTGCAAATGTTGCCGCATGTGCTGCTTTTATTGATAGTATTGAAGTCGGCAGGCTTGTTGCAATAGGTGTGGCCGATGATGCAAAAAATAATATGTCGGGAGATTTAAGCAATGCAATTAAATCTTTAGGGAGTACAAAAATAGATCAATTAGTTTTTAAAGGTCCTTGGGCAATGATTGCTGTTAAAGGTGATCCTTCCTTTGCTGTAATAGAAGATGTTAAAGGTCCAAATGAAGATGTAGTATTTTTAGAAAATACATTTGAAGTGAAAAAATCATCTGGGCAACTTACAACAAATTTAATTGGGCCTACAAATAATTGGCAGACCATTAAACTGGAAACAGATAATTTTACCCCTAATTTGATCGAGGCAACTCCAATTTTAATTGATAAAGAAGGCCAAGAAATTAACGGAGAGACAATTCAATTATCTAGTGAAACTACTTCATTAAATATAACTGATCCACAGACTTATCAAAAAATGAAATTGCGTTTAAAACTAAACTCAAGCGGGGAAAATTTCCCGATAATTAAAAAACTCGGCGTTAGCTACATCCCAAATCCGGAGTTGGGAATAAATTTTAATGGTGTGGGACTATCTGCCGACTCAATAATTCAACTTGAACCAATTACTTTTTCTTTTAAGGTTTATAATGCCTCAGACTATGAAGCTCGTGACATTTTAGTTAAAACAAAGCTTGAAGGAGGAACCGGTGAAGTAAGAGATTTGAATTACCATGGGTCGATAAATATTCCTCCTAGAAGTTATGTGCAGTTGGAAGAAGTTTATGAAAACAGTTTGAAAGATATTCCAGGGCAATCTTATTTTATAATTGATATAGATCCAAACAATAGTGTTGCTGAAATTTCGGAAGAGAACAATTCAATTAAAATCCCATTCTTTGTAGAAGTAGATTCAACTATAACTTCAGTAAATCAAGCTTCAGTTTCAGTGATGTATGACGGCCGAGAAATTTATGACGGAGAATATATTTCGTCTAAACCTGAGATTGAAACAAGTTTATACTTTCCGCGAGGATTTGATATAAGTGATTCTTCAAATATTGAGTTTTTTATGAACGGCAAATCTATAAATTATTCTGATTTGCAAATTAGGCTTGATAATGAATCCGGACAAATGAAATACATTTATAAACCAGAACTTGCAGATGGAGAACATATTTTTAGAGTTTTTGGTGAAAACGTAAAAGGTAATCTGAATAATGCTGCTGGTTATGAAAAGACATTTAAAGTGTCAAACATTACAAAAGTTTTAGAAGTGTACAATTATCCAAATCCTGTTGTTGATGAAACACATTTTACATTCAAGCTTACGAATATTCCGGACGAGCTAAAGATAAAGATATTCACTATAGCAGGAAGGCTGATTAGGGAGATTGATAATCCAACTAACCTTGAATTTGATTTCAATAAAATTCATTGGGACGGGAAAGACGAAGATGGTGATTTGGTTGGCAATGGTGTTTACATCTATAAAATAATTACAAAAGATGGCGACGAAAACATGGAAGTAACACAGAAACTAGCTATAGTTAGATAGAATATTTATTTGTAGATTTGGAATTCTTAAAACAAAAATAAATGCGGACAATGAAAAAACTTATCATTTTATTTTCATTATTAGTTTTACTGTCAAATTTTTCTTTTGCTCAAGCATATTCACTTGGACCAAATAGCAGTATGGTTGGCGGTGGTGCGGGAATTACTTGGATTGATGGAGAACCTCATTATTCGTTAAGATTATTTCCGGAGATAACTGTTAAAAATTTTGGAATCGGGATTGACCTAAAATTGGAATATGATTCAAATGGGAAAATCAGAACAGAAAATTTTAACGAGTTTTCAGATTACATGAGTGTTATTAGATATATCAGGTACGGTTTTAAAAACGACCCGGTTTATATTAGGCTTGGCGCAATTGATAGAGGTACATTGGGTCATGGTAGTATAATTTATTTGTATAAAAATAGCCCCAGCTACGATACAAGAAAAGTTGGTGTTGAATTTGACATCGATTTTAACGGCTTTGGTTTTGAATCTATTTACGGAAACTTTGGGCAGCAAGGTATAATTGGCCTCAGAGGTTACATCAGGCCTTTTATAATGTCTAAAACCAGCTTACCTTTTATTTCAAAGATGGAAATTGGTGCAACGATTGCTGCAGATGTAAATGAAAACGCCGGTATTATTTCCGGGGTTTATGATTCGCAAACTGACCAGTTTAATGCTGATGAAGACGAAGGCTCTGTTTCTGCATTTGGTTTGGACGTTGGTATTCCGGTAATAGAAGCAAGTTGGTTGGATCTTGATTTATATTTGGATTACGTGAAATTCTTTAATTTTGGTAATGGCCTTTCTACCGGATTTATATTTGATTTCAAAGGCTTGGGACTATTAGATTTAACTGCAAAATTTGAAAGAAGATTTAATGGTGATCAATTTTTGCCAGCTTATTTTAATGCCCTTTATGAAATCGAAAGATTCAGTTTGGATAAATCAACCGGTGATGTTACGAGTAAAGTGCAGGAATTAAAAGCAGCCGGAAATGACGGCAATGGGTTTTACGGAGAAATTTACGCAAGCTTGTTGAATACTTTCGACATACTTGGCAGTTATCAAAGGTTGGATAAAAATCCTGAAAGTGGAATACTCCATTTATCAACAGAAATAGCTCCGAAAGAAATGCCTTATGTTGCACGAGCAGGATATGATAAAATTAATATCAAAGGTGAAAGCGATATTTTTAAATTGGATGACCGTTCGCATTTGTTTGCGGAATTTGGGTACAAAGCAAATGAGTATATTTTGATATCAATGGTTTACCACTGGACTTTCACTCCGGTAAGGGATGCTGAGGATGATGTTGTTGATTACGTTCCTCAAAAAAAGATTGAACCAAGAATTTCTTTTATTTATCCAATTGGCGGCAATTAATTTAGAGCTTCTATAAAGAAGTTATGCAAGTCATTAACATTTTCAAAAAGGTAATCACTATTCATTTTGATTACCTTTTCTTTATCGTAACTTTCCCAAACCACTGATGCTATTTTTATTCCCGCACCTCTTGCTGCTTTTATATCTCCGGGTGCATCACCAATTAACAATGTGTTTTCTCTTTCCACTTTAAAATAATCTACAATTTTATTTAAACCTTCTGGCGCAGGTTTATGGTTTTCAACATCGTCACCGGTAATAATAATTTCAAAATATTTTTCGATGCCGCATTGTTCAAGTGTTATTAAAGCAGATTTTCTGCCTTTGCCTGTAAAAATTCCAAGCGGAATATCCTTTTTATGTAAATCAATTATTACTTCTTTTATGCCGGAAAAAATATCAGCCATATTATTGTGATTATTTTTATAGAATTTGTAATAATCTTCCATTGCGGATAATTGATCATCCCCAAACATTTGCTCCATTATTACATCTTCCGGCGGCCCAAAATAGCTGATAATCTCACTCTCAGTTAAAGTCTTGTTTAAATATTTATTTGCAACATGATTAAAAGAAGCAAAAATAAGTTGGTTAGTTGCAGTGAGTGTGCCGTCAATGTCAAAAATTACAGCGTCGATTTGTTTCAATATTTTCCCGTTATTTTATAAAAGTATATTTTGCCATCAAGGCTTGTGTTTAAGAAATAATTTTCTTTATAATTTTGAATTGAATGATAAGGAGAATTGTCGAATTGATATATTATCTTATCCTTAAATTTTTTATTTATGAGATGGAGGTTGCCGTCGGTTGTAGTGAATAAAACGTTTTCATTCCACTCAATTGATTTACTCGAGAATTCGTCATCGTTTAAATTCATTCTAACTTGCTTAACCCAATTCCCGGTTTTTGCAGAAATAATATTAAAGAAATTTCTCTCGGTATTTTTCAAATAAACTCTGTGTCCTTTTTCAGAAACGCCAATAAATTCATTTGCTCCGTATTTTTCAGATTCCCAATGTTTTAACCCAAGTTTAAAATTAATTTTATAATTTTTCCCTGATAAATCATTTATAAAAATGTATTCCTTAGTAAAAACAAATTTGGAAAAGACAGGTGAGATGCTTTTATCAGTATTGATTTTTGATTTCCAAATTAACCAACCTTCGTTTGCATCAATGCAATACAGATAGCCGTCAAGAGAGGTATAAAATATTTTGTTACCGATTTTCTCCGGCATCAATGCAATAAGATCATTAGCTGCTTTATTCTCCCATACTTTTTCAAGAGTTTCCAAAATGTAGCAATGAACTTTACCGTCTTGCGTGCCGAAATATATTGCCGACTTGGTTTTTGCCGGAATCATTAATGTCTTTGTACCAGAATAATTTCCACTTACTAGCCCGAATGTAATTGATTCATCAAAACCGATTGTTTGAATTGATTCGCCTGTCAAGGCATTTAAAGTAACTAGGTCTCCTTGCAATGTTGCGATAGCAAGTATATCATCAGCTATTGCCGGTTTTGTGACAATATAACCGAATGCGTCATAATCCCAAATCAAATTGCCTAATGTATCAATGCAGCTAATTATTCCTGAGTAATCTGCAAAATAAAAGTGATCATTGTAAAAAGTTGCATTGCTGTAAATTGTTGAATTTAAGTCGTATTTCCAGATTAAATTAATTCCTGTATCAATTTTTGTTTCGGTTGTTTCGAAAACAAATTCATCTTTTGATTTTAATGACTTTCTCTCATTAGAAATTATTGAATCAATATTAACTGTCTGATAGAAAATTGAATCAGCATTAAATGATAAAATAGTAACAGAGGATGTATCAACCAGCTCTTCATCTAAATAAAATAAAGGTTTGAATTTAGCACCTATCTTATTGACAGAAAATATTGCCGCCAATTTTTTGGAGTCAAATAATTTTAATAGTTTATCAAAGTTGCCAATATTTTTATCTGTACTCTTGTTAATGAAAACAATAAACTCAAATTCTTCAGTATAGTTTTCTAGCTCATCGTCAAGCCAGCTAATAGTTTCAACAGGGATATGACAATTAGTTATCCAGGGTAGGTTGCAATTAATGCCAATATAAACTGTGGAATCAATTTCATGTAGAAAATAAAAATCTTCAGTAATATCAAATAGATTCTGGCCTGCTGTTTTATTCCACTTTAAATCACGATAGCCGGACAAAGCATAAAATGGATGAGTTAATTTGCTGATGCTGTTTGATAAATTTTCAATTTCGTCATCCTCGCCAAATTCTGTGAGATTGCCATTCAATATTAAAAATGATAAGCTATCAATACTGTTCACAAAATTGACTATAGAATCTACTTTCTGTGTGTTATGTAATTTTCCTAAATTCGAGATAACAGCAAGTTTGTGATTTTGACTGAAATTCGTAACAAATAGTGCAATAAAAATAAGAAGTAACTTTTTCATGTTTTTGATCGTATTGTAAGGAACAAATATTTTAAAAAGATGTTATCCAAAATAAAAATATATTTATGAACAACTCAAATGCTAAAAAGTTAACAAAAATAATTCCTCTTTATTTTGTATATTCTAAGTTTAAAATCGAATGGAT
>JANQIV010000107.1 GCA_028282005.1 Melioribacteraceae bacterium
ATTACAATTATTGCCATTATTGAAGCACGAAAAACAGATGGTGGAGAATTTGTTAAAATTACAAAGAATATCAATCCAAAGATTGTTAAAACATATCTCAAATAAATATTTAATCGCGTAAAAAGAAAAAGAAAAATTAAAACAATGAACCCCACATGTAAACCGGAGACTGCCAGCACGTGTATTACTCCGGAATTAACAAACATTTCCCGAGTTTCAAAATCAACATCTCCTCTGTCTGCAAGTAGTAGTCCCTTTAATAAAGCAGCAGTTTTAGGTAAATGGAATTCTTTATTTTTTTTGTCGATTGACTTTCGAGCAGAAAAAACAATATTGTTAAATAAATTTGACTCATCATTAGTTATTATGAAATCATCAGCTTTATAGCAGTTGACTAATCCGGCAATCCCTTGTCCTGCCAAATAATTTTGATAATCAAACTCGCCAGGATTTCTTTCACCTCTTCCCTTCTGCAATGTTCCTTTAATTTGAAATTCATTTCCTATCTTCAATTTTTCGTAAATAGGATTAAGCCTTTCTTGTTTATCAAAAATCCGAACCAAAAATTTTTCGTTTGTTTCAATTTCGTTTTCGTCCTTGATTACTGAAACCAATTTCCCTGTAAACCTAACACTTCCGGATCTCATTAATTGAATATCCTCAACTATACCAATAACAAATACCTTGCGAATTTTTTCTTCTTCAAATGGATATTCTGTTTTATTCAAATTGGAAATCGATAAATACAACATGGCAGCACTTGTAATTAAAATATAAAACGAGATTATTGAAGCGATGCTTTCTTTTGAAAGAAAATGCATTAAAATGGAAATTGCAAAAAGAGAGGCAGTGAAGATAAATAAATGCTGTAATGTAAAATTGAAGTAATTCTGAATTACTAATCCAATAATAAAGACTATAACAAACTTTATTAAAGGATATCTACTCAATCATACATCTCCATAATTGTGGGTTTGATGTTATAAAGATATTTAATTTTTTGGGATAATTCTTCAGCATTTTTGCCTGCAGTAATTCCCAACGCCGGATTTCTAGTGTGTGATTTTACAGAAGTATCTTCAAGGTTTCCATGATCAGAACAAATTACAAGAGAGATATCTTCAGGTAAGTTGTTTAAAATGTAAAATAGAAATTCATCCAAAGTATTCATTACATAATCAAATAATTCAGGATATCTTCTGTGCCCAATATGGTCTGTAAAGAAGTACTCAAACAATGTGAAGTGATTTTCTTTAGCCAGCCTGAAAAGCCTTTTAGCAGCAGTTTGTGGTTTAATAACCGGCAAATTGTACTTTAGCATTTCCACCCAGCGTTTGTTATCAATCTCTGCACTGAGTGCTTTTCCCCGCCTCAAATCCGTTGAACTTTTTAATCTTACTCCACTGTACAAACAACTCAAGCTTGTTGCACTTAATCTTCTTCTCCCGGAATTAACATAATCAAAGAATATTTTAGGGTAAGCGTTTGCAAAAGTAGTTTTTAATTTTCTATCTAAGAAGGCCTGAAATATATTTTTTGATTTAAGTGTATCCAAAGTTTTTGAATGCGGATAAGGCCCAAAATGTTGTCCGGCCAATTTAGCTGCGTTAGTACCGGTGAATATTGATGTTTGTCCCGTACCACTTTGCGGCAGATTTTCAATTCCCATACAAGCATCAACAGGGAACAAATATTTCTCTTCATTTGAAAGATACTGATTTTCTAAAGTTGGTATTGCACCAAAAACATTTTTGAAAGATTTGAAATTATATTTTATGAAAGGATTTATGTCAGGATTATTTTTCCCAATTCCAACACCATCAATAAATATCATTAAAGTTGAATACACATTATTTCTCTTTTGATTCAACTAGAATTGTAACCGGGCCATCATTGAAAATTTTCACGTTCATCATTGCTGCAAATATCCCGGTTTTAACTTTTTCATTTCCGATATTCATTTTTACTCGTTCAACAAATTTCTCATAAAGCTCATTTGCTAGTTCAGGTTTTGCTGCTTCAGTAAAGCTCGGACGGTTACCTTTACGGGCATCCCCGTATAAAGTAAATTGAGAGATAACAAGTGCATCGCCATTTATGTCTTTTAATGATAAATTCAGCTTTCCATTTTCATCTTCAAAGATTCTTAAGTTGCAGCATTTATCAGCAACAAACTCAACATCCTCTAATATGTCACCTTCTTTAACACCTAAAAGGATTACCATTCCCCTGCTAATATTCTCAGAATAATTTTCTTCTGAAATTTCAACTCCACCTTCGGAAACTCTTTGAACTAATGCTCTCATTCAACTTCTCCGTAAACTATTCTTTCAATGTCAGAGTAATCTTTCAAAATATTGATATTTTGCAAACCACTTGATTCCATTAAGTTCTTTACTTGCTGAGCCATCCCCAAGCCAACTTCAAAAAATAATTTACCATTTGGATTTAACAACTCTTTTGAAATTGTCGATATTCTTTTGTAAAACTTATAACCGTCACCATTATCGGTCACAGCAATGTCAGGCTCAAAATCTTTTATTTCATTTTGTAATTCACCAAAATCATTTGTACTGACGTATGGCGGATTAGAAACCATAACATCGAACTTGCCAAGTTCAAATACAGAATCATCAAGAACATTTTGTTTAAGTAGATTAAAGTTTCCATCAACACTATTCAAGTCGGCATTCAATTTTGCCTTATTCAATGCTGCTTCAGAAACATCAATTGATTGTATATTACATCCCGATAATTCTAATGCTAATGTAATTGGAATGTTTCCACTGCCTGTACCGATATCAAGAATCTTGAGGTTTTCTTTTTCTGTGCAATACTTGATAATCTCTTCAATTAGCAATTCAGTTTCAGGCCTTGGAATCAAAACAGATTTATCAACTTCAAACCTTCTTCCGTAAAATTCTGCGTACCCCAAAATATATTGCAAAGGTTCAAATTTGCTTCTACGGGCAATGAAATCTCTGTATTTACTTTTTTCTGTTTCATGCAGAGGCCTTTCAAACTGTAAATAGAGATCGAGTCTTTTACAATTTAGAATATCAGCTAACAAAAGCTCTGCATTGGCCCGCGCTTCATCAATTCCTTTCTTCTCTAAGTACTCTGTGGAAAGTTTAATTGACTCTAAAACTGTTAACATTTATTTATTAGTTAAGGTGATAAAAATAAGGTTCAAATATAATGTATTATTGAGTACTTTGCTGAGACTATTTTACGAATGCCATCTTGTTCGAAAATGTTTTTTGATCTGTTGTCAATGTGTAAAAATAAATTCCAGTAGGTAATCCATTCAAATTCACGGAAACCTCATAACTACCTGCATTTTTGAATTCCGACAGAACATTTTTTACCTTTTCTCCCAATGAATTATAAATATCTAAAACTACTATAGTAGCAAAAGGAATTTCATATTTGATAATAGTTTCCGGATTAAAAGGATTTGGATAATTCTGGCTTAACTTAAATTCAATGGGAATTTCTTCAACTTCTTTTATGCCGGTTAAAACAGGATTAAGTCCGATTCCCTCAACAGCTTTGTAAAATTTATCAACTTCGACATTAACGTAAGTTTCATTTAAACCCGATGGCCACTCTATAATTAATGAATCTATAATAGTAGTACCACCAAAACCGAATTCAACATTTAAACTGTTTTGAGCATTAAATCCTGTTCCCCCCGCAATTTGTCTTAGCTGCCAGGTCGGGGTGTTATTTATTATTGCTTTTGCTTTTATTTTTGTGCCAATTGCACTTCTGTTTGAAGTTAGTCCTTCACACTTTATGTTTATCCAATGGTTTGCATTTCCTTCGTTTCTGTATAAAATATTGTTTTGCCTTTGCGGCCTTTGTCCGTTTGGTACAAACAAATCAAGATCACCGTCGTTGTCGTAATCTGCCCAAGTTGCTCCGTTTGACCTTCCTCCATCATTTACAAAATCTCCGGAAATTATTTTTGTAAAAGTCCAATCACCATTGTTGATATAAAAATTATTGTTCTCATTAAAATCATTAGTTACATAAATATCCAGGTCACCATCGTTATCGTAATCTCCCAATGCCGAGCTTACTGTATCGCCGCCATCATGGGACATATCACCAACATCAACTTTTGAAAATGTACCGTTACCATTGTTAACATAAATAATGTTATCATTTCCGGAATAATTAGTTACGAACAAATCAAAATCACCATCATTATCAAAATCTCCCCAGTTTCCTGAAGAAGCAAAACTATCTTCAATTCCCGATACGGAAGATGAAATTTCAGTGAAAGTTCCGTCACCATTATTTTTGTACAAAAAATTTCTTACATCAAAAGTCTCAAAAGCTCCGCCATTTGAAACAAACAAATCAATATAGCCATCGTTATCATAATCACACCAGGTTGAAGAATTTGAATGGCCTACGCTAGTTACTATTGCTCCTTGAGTAACTTTAATAAATAATCCGTTGCCATTATTTCTATAAAGATAATTTTGGGCACCGTTTTCCGTAAAGGGGCCATTAGTAACGTAAATATCTAAAAAGCCGTCATTGTCAAAATCTGCAGTACTCGAGCCAAAAGAAAATCCTCCATCAGTCACAATTATTCCGTTTAAAACTTTTTTAAAAGTTCCATCACCGTTATTTAGGTAAAGAAAATTGTCTAATTCAAAATAATTTGTTACAAACAAATCAAGATCATCATCGTTATCAAAATCAGCGAATATTCCCCCGGAAGATTGTCCCGGGTCTTCAACAACTTCGCCGGTCTCAATTCTAGTGAAACTTCCATTTCCATTATTCACGAAAATGATATTATTTCTATCAGTATAAAGATGAGGAACAAACGCATCGAGATATCCATCATTATTTATGTCACCCCATGTAGTACCTTCCGAATAATTGTCATCACTGGAAATTGGATCAAAGATTTTCGTAAAACTCTGGGCTGAAAAAGAATTGAATACCAGAAATGAAACGACAACAATAAATAAGATTTTATTTTTTGCAAAATTATTAATGTTCAAAATTTAACGCCTCAAATAAAGGATGGAATATCTCTTATCGAATAATATAGTACAATTTTATGTAAAAAGTAGATGTAAAAATGCTGCCATTTTATAATGACAGCATAAATAATTTATTCCGAATAGTTGGATTGTTTAGCGGTATTGTTAAGTGCGTCAGCAACTGCTTTTTCTGCATCCTGCATGGCTTTTTCGATTTGCTTCTGCATTGCAGCTAATTCATTTTGAATTTTAGCTTTGTCTTTTGCAGTTTCTTTTTTTGCAGTAGTTGCCTTAGTTTCTGATTTCTCTGCCTGTGTTTTAGAATCTGCTTCTTTTGCTACATTGCTTTTTGAGGCAGTTTTTTTGTTTTCTGCCATTGAATAAACTCCTTTGTTAATTTTACTTCGCTTTTGTATCTGCTTCAGTTTTTTTCTTAGTCTCTTTTGCTGATTCTTGCTTATTTGCCGGTGAGTTTTTCAAAATATCATGATAAGTTTTGGTTAATTCATCCATGAAGCTCTTTAAACCATTAAATGATTCAAGTACGTTAGTGTTCTTTATTACTTCATTAATAATTTTCATAGCTTCTTCAGGCTTAGCTTCTAAAACTGCTTTAGCAGTAGCTACAGTAATTGCATTCTGCAAAATAAACATTTGCTGCTGCTGATTTACAACATTAAGCATTGCTAAGCCGGTTGCCTGCGCCATTATTTGATATGAAAACGCTGCAGCATCAGTACTTGAATTATTGTTTAACATTTCTTGAAGCGACGAGATTGAATCTTTTATCTGATCATTTAGAGTTGTTTTATCATTTACATTTTCTTGAGTAGTGCTCATTATTCACCTAGTATTTTTTGAACACATTTTGTTGTAACCGCTTCAGTAATTGTATTTAAATTTTGTTGATTTGAAACTGCATTTTGTGCTGCCAAACTTAAAGAAGCTGCTACAACTTCATACAGTGCTGCCAATGCTGTTGCAGGTGCACTCGCTAACACTTCAACATTCGACTGAGTTACTGAATCCGTAATTTGACTGTTTACTGCTGTTGGGAATGCCATGTTTTTTCTCCTTTAATAAACTATTTTTTCACTGTCGATTCTTTTGAATCAATTAATACTTTTACACAATTTGTTGTAACTGCTGAGCTAATTGTGTTTGAATTCTGCTGATTTGCAGTTGAGTTTTGTGAAGCTAATGCCAATACACTTGAAACTACTTGATAAAGTCCGCCGATTGCTTGCCCTGGGGCACTTGCAATTACTTGTACGTTTGATTGCGTTACTGAATCTGTAATTTGGTCATTTACTGCCGTTGGAAATGCCATTTAGTTCTCCTTTAATTTTTTACTTCTTTGAATCGCTGCCAAGTAATGAATTTACACTTACTGTAGTTGCCGCACTAATAATGGAATTCATATTTTGTTGGTTTGCCGTAGCATTTTGTGCCGCATTGCCTAATGCTTGTGCCGTAGTCTGATACAAGTTTCCCATTGCTAATGATGGTGCATCTCCTAATACTTGTACATTGGATTGAGTTACTGAATCGGTAATTTGTCCGTTTACTGCTGTTGGTATTGCCATAATAGCTCCTCTCTTTTATGATAAGTAATAAAAACTAAATATATTGGAAATTTAGATTTCAGATTTTAGCTTTCTTTTAGGATAACTAGAAAAAAAATTTCAAAAGACTACTTATCTCAATTTATAAATTTATATTTAAAAGTCATAGATTTATTATTTAGATTATTTCTAATTACAAGATTATTAATAATTAATTAACTAAAATGAATCTCACTTTTGCTTTGTTCTTTAGTAATTCATATTTTAACTTAAAAACAATTTCTCACGTGCTGTTGTCTAGATTGTTCGAAAAAAATTAGGGAGATGAAAAATGTCAAACTATGTAATTGGTGGATGGTCACAAAGAGTTAGCGATTTACCACCTTCAGAATTTTCTTACACTATGTACGGAATGATTACGAACCTACAAGGACTCACCTCAGGTACTCTGGCAAGTCCAGGATGGAGTGTAGAAAGAACTCAGGCGCCTTCAGTTGGCGGAAGTGTGCTTTGGACATACGGCGGTGGCGGATGCACGCCAACTGCAATGCCAAGTAGTCAATCAGACATTGATAATATTGTAAATTCTGCAAAATCTAATGGTTGGGATGGTGTTGATTTTGACGATGAATGTAGTATGAATACAGCGAATATTGTTAAAACAATGCAAGAACTTAAATCTTCTTCAAAGCAAACTGGCTATACTTTTATCGCCGGCTGGGCATTCAATAATCCGAATGCATCATCTTCCGGGAGAGCAATTAACTATGCAGTTCAAGAAATTGCCAATAGTGCTTCATGTGATCGATTTATTTTAATGTGTTATGCTTCGGCTATGTGGAGTATGACAGATATTGTAGCAAATGTTGGTTCGGCAATAGATAGAACTATAAACTATGTTGGAAACAGAAAAAAAGTTATTCTTGCTTTAACACCAATAGGATTAAACGGCGAAAATCTTGATTATTTTCTAAATGAAGTAATATCCAAAGATATTGGTGGACTATTTATATGGAACTTTCCAAAGCTGCTACAAAGTGATTTAAGTAAAATAATAAATATGTTAGATATTTAATTTTTTGGTTGCTTTTTATTTTTTATTCAAGCATTTTAGATTAGTTAAAGCATTTATTTTTTCTTCTTAATGAATTATTATTATTTTTTTTTTAAATAAAATTCAATTTTTTATTAACTTAATATGGTAGAATTCTTACTAACCCTTCAAAGGTAAAAATAATGTCAAAACTTACCATATTTATATTTATAATAGCATTAATTCTTACTGTTAATATTAATGGACAATCAAAGAAAAATACTGCGTCCATTAGAAAAAACAAGCTTACCAAAATAGTTAATAAAGCCGAAACACAGCATATCATGTTCAATATTAAAAAAGGAAGACTCTATATCCTTGATGGAATGAGAAACCCCCTTTATCCCAAAAGACAAAAAGTAAAAGACCGAGAAGTTTTTACTGTATATACAATTAATGATGTATTAAACAAAATAGAACAAGCACAAACCAAAAGAATGAAGTTTGTTAAAGATGAATTTACAGGATTAGTAAAATTTGATAATAACACTGGTATTTCATCTTTTAGATTATTAGAAGCTTCAGGTTGGGCTTGTCCTCCGGGATGTCCAAATAACTAATATGGATAATGAATTAAAAATAATTGGCTATTTAGCTACATTCATCTGGATTTTGCCAATAATCAAACAGTATAAAACAAAGTTATCACGATTTTTTATGATGCTGGGCATTAAAGATTTAGTTTCAATAATTTTTTTCTACACCGTAGCTCCCAATACATATTTAACAAACATATCTTTTACTTATTTTGCTTTTTTAACATTCTTTGACAAATCTATTTTAATAAAACGTTGGTATTATTTTGCAGTAATTTATTTACTGATTTTTTTAGGTTGGTTAATTTCACCGAATTGGGAAAACCATGCGCTATTACTTTGTTTGTTTCAAGTATTTCTAATTTTTGCAATTATTCATTATTTCATTGCTGATTTGGTTTACGGCAAATTTAATATCCCAACATTTATCCTTATCGCAAATATGTTCATATTATTCTCGAACGTTGTAATAATATTAGTGTTCGATTATGCAGAAATATATAGGTTTTATTTTTTCACCTTTTTCGTGGAAATCTTTATAGCATTATTTTTTGTACTATTTAGAGTTGACGATGATAGACTTGCTATTCAATTATAGAAGTCCTTTACTATGGGGACTAATAGGATCACTAGTATTTTTTGTTATTATTTTATTAGTGATTAAGTTTTATATTGTTCCGTTTACTCGGAAAATGCTTAAGCTTCAAGACGATTTAAAATCCAAAGAAGTTGAGCATGAACTATTAACTCAAAAAGTAAGAACATCAGTATTTTTAGAAACTAGTGAAAAAGAAAGGAAAAGAATTTCAAAATTACTTCACGATCAGTTGCTGCCTGTTTTATATTCATCGAAATTTGCTATTGAAAGTGCAGTAGCAAAAGATGTGGCTGACAAAGGAATTTTAAATGAAACTATTTCTAATCTTGCTAATGCCAGCAATGACCTAAAAAGTATAATTTACGAGCTAACTCCAGTTGAACTTGATGTTGTTGATCTGAAACAAGCTCTAAGTAATTTAATAAGTACTTATAATGAGCAGCACGGATTGAATATTAATGTTGACGAATTTATTATTCCAACTGATTTAGATAAAAATGCCTCCTTATTAATATATAGAATCCTTAAAGAACTTCTACTCAATGTTAAGAAACACGCTAATGCCGAAACTACTGAAGTTAAAATTAATCAATCAAATAACAAGGTGTTGATTGGTGTGGAAGATGATGGATCTGGGTTTGACTATAATTCTTATGAAACGGGCAAATCACATTTCGGATACGGATTAAGCCATTTGTTCGAAAGTATCGAACAACTTAAAGGGAAAATTAATATAACCTCGGCAAAAAACGAGGGCACCAAAGTTTATGTTGAAATTCCCGTATAATAATAATTAGTACTTTCTATTTTTTTCTGTTCCATTCCTTTTTGGTCTTCTCATTCAAAGGATTGTTTTAATTAATATTTTCATCAATAACATAGGATAATGTATGAATGAAATTATTTAAAATTTCTTTTTTGTATATACTTTTATTTTTTACTCTCCTTTTCTCTTTTCTATTTTTAGATGGAAGTTCAAAAAAGCAAATCGCCTTTTCCAAAAATACTTTTAGCGATTATCCTATTAAAAATTCTAAAGTTAGTACTCTTCCCTTGCCAACTTCTTTACCATTAGCAGAATATGAAGAACAGCTTTATGCGTTTATTTTTAACCGTGATTACGATACAAAACTAAACTGGAATGTAGATAAATATATTCGTGACACAGGCCCTTGGGTAAATGGTAAATATTACGGTACACACCCGGCGGTTAGAATTTTCTATTCACCTGAAGTTATGTATTGGCTTACAGGCGATGCAAGTTACTGGCCTCAAGGCAATGTTCAAGATACAGATCCTCGTACCGGCGATATAGCAGACGGTGCAATAATTGTGAAAGAAATGTTTACTGCCCCAGCAGTTAGGTGGGAAGGCAAAACCGAAAAAGAAATTGTTGCTTCTCTACATGAAAAAAGCTCCCCCGGTTGGACAGTAATGGTAAAAGATTCAAAAGGATCAAGAGACGGCTGGTTTTGGGCAAGTGTATTTGTAAACGCCAGTTTATTACCAAAAGTTGTTACTTACGAACCACCTGATTCAGGAAAATATAATTTAGCTTACCCAAACTCTGGTTTCGGGCAAGGCTGTTTAAGATGCCATGCTTCAGCAGAAAAAGAATTTACTTTTTCAGCAATTAGAAATATTAAAGGATTTTCCGGTGATCCGGTTACATTTTTTGTTGATGATTCATGGCGGGATTTACCGGCAGCAGAGTTGCCTTATGTAAGCGAACATCAAGTTTATATGGCCGATGAAGAAAGCGTAACCTTGCCGACTCCGGATTTAAACGAAGAGTTTATTCAAGTTTTCAATATGATGCAACCGGTTGCATTACACGATGTTCAGAAATTCCCTTCCGAAAGTTGGGATCGGGTTGTTGCCGGTCCGGATGGTGCAGAACAATTTATTACTTCTGATCAGTGTATGATGTGCCATAGTGGTGGTGCAAACTATTACGGCGGATACGGAAATGTTATGTTTTTACAAACAGGGCCAAATGAAGGTGACGGATTGAATGTATCACCATACGGTGAATGGCGTTGGTCACCGATGGGTTTAGCCGGACGGGATCCCATTTTCCATGCCCAGCTTGAAAGCGAAATTTCTATTCTTAAAAAAGAATTTCCGGATTCAACTGCTGAGTTTTTTGGTCATCAAACTGTAAATACTTGCTTACTTTGTCATGGGGCAATGGGTAAAAGACAATATGATATTCACCAAGGCGTTGGCGATGAATATTGGCGCGAAGAAGCTACATTTAAAAGGGAATGGTTTTTCTTAACTGGTGAAAATGATCCGCTTGATACAACAGTTGCAAAATTTGGAGGTCTTGGCAGAGACGGAATAAGCTGCGCAGTGTGCCATCATATTGAACAGGAGTACGAAGATTTTACAGACTTTATCGAAAATAATATTACCGGCCAATTTAAAATGGGTCCGGCTGATTTAATTTACGGTCCATTTCCTGATAGTACAATTGCACCTTACGCAATGGAAAATACATTTAAAATTGGGCCTAAACATAATGAATATATTAAAAGCTCAAGACTTTGCGGTAGCTGCCACACAATTAATTTACCGGTTGTTGATTATCCTTTAGACAATCCACCTGATCTTCCTGTAAAAGTTACACCTGACCTTGAGTTAAATAAACCTGATAAAAATCCGAACTTTGCTCCCTTTATGCATAAAATTGAACAGGCCACTTATTTGGAATGGCTTAACAGCAGATTCCAAAATGAATTTCCGGAAACAACAAAAAAAGGCTGGAAAAGCTGCCAGGATTGCCATATGCCCGGTGGATATGTTGCCTCAGATAGCTCAATTGTAATCGATACACTGAAAACAAAGATCGCATATATTGAAGATCAATCTTACCCCGAGGCTGACAATAGAGCCGATCTTGAATTAATTACAGTTCGATTTAGAGAAGAAGGATATTCCCGTCACAGATTACAAGGATTGAATATTTTCCTTGCTGAGATGTTCCAACAATTTAATGACATTCTTGGAGTTAGGCTAACTGACTACGAAACTGGAACAAAAGGCTTGGATTTTGCTATTGATAATTTTGTTCAGCAAGCAAAGCAAAGAACTGCTACTCTGAGAATAAATAATTTTACAATTGAAAATAATGAGTTATCTGCTGATGTAAAAATAACAAATCTTACAGGCCACCGTTATCCAAGTGGTGTTGGATTCCGCCGCGCGTTTGTTGAGTTTTTAGTAATTGATAACTCGTCCGGCCGTAAGCAAATTTTATGGGGCAGCGGTAGGACAAACGGAGTAGGTGTAATTGTGGATAGTGTTGGTAATATTCTTCCAACTGAATTCTTAACAGAATACGTTGAAAACGGTGATACTCTTCAACATTACCAGCCGCACTGGCAGACAATCACTTCCCAAAGCCAAGTTCAGATTTATGAAGAGTTATCAAAGAATGCTAAAGCAAGATTTACTACCAGCTTCACTCACCGTGACTATGAAATGAAAGATAACAGGCTTGTTGCCGAAGGTTGGACTAAAGAAGGTCCAAGTGATAAAATTCCTCAAGCATTTTTGGAAGCTACTTATCCAGGACACGTAGCAATGAAAGACCCAAATTATACTGACGGCAGCGGCTGCGATATAGTAACATATAAAGTAGCATTACCTGCTGGAACTAATTCCGCAAATATATCAGTTAAGGCTACACTTTATACACAAGAATGGGCTCCATATTACTTAATGCAGCGTTTTTCAAATGTACCTGAAGGTCCGGAAGGTAATGCGCGAAGAAGGTTGTATTACTTAGCTTCAAACTTACAAACAGAAAACACTGCAATTGAAGATTGGAAACTACCAATTGCGAGTTATGAAGCAAAACTAAAATAAATACTCTGAGGTTCTATCTTCTTAATGAGGATAGAATCTCAAATACTATTTTATAAATTTAAGACCGTATTTTCCGGCAATCTGTTCAACCTTCTTTCTATCAAGAGGTTTGTCTTTTGGAAGTTGATCAATTTCTTCGAAGAAGTTTTCAAATCCGCCAGGAGTAATCGTATTAATTAATTGCCCGTAAGTTTCTCCAACATTTTTGAATCCGTGCGGGATGTTTCTCGGTAAAACAACCAATGCTCCTTCTGTTGCGTCGATGGTTGAATCACCGCAATAAAACTCATAATTACCTTTCAGCACATAAAACATTTCATCTTCGGTAGCATGGATATGCTTTGGTGGACCGCCGTTGGGAGGAGTGTTACTGATTATAACAGAATATTGTCCGTTAGTTTGCTCACTAAAAATTTTACCGACTATCTTCAGTCCGAAAATATTCCAGGTTTTACCTGCATCGCTGCCAACAAAAATTGGTTCGTTGTTTTCTTGCGAAATTATGACTGTAGAAAAGAATGCAAAAAGAAGAAACGTAATTTCTAGAATTTTAATTTTGCTCACTTAGAAACTCTGAAATTGTTTAGAAAATTTTCAATGGATATCTTGCCTTTCAAAATACCAATAAACCTATCAAATAAAAATTAAGTTTATGTGATTTTTGAAGGACTTCCTTTTGAGTGATGTGAAATATAATCTTCCCATACAGCCGCTGTCAACTTTATCTGAGATTGCCTGGAAAATAAGTTTAACATGTTCCCAAGAGGCTTTTTTGATTGACTTACAAATTCTTCTATTGAACGAGTTACAATAATTTTTCCCCTTTTCCTCTTCTATTCACAAAATCATCAACTTTTTGAACTGTCTCATTATAGACAGCTACCGTATAACCATGACTTTCCATATTCAATATTAGGGTTGCACCCATTACTACAATCCAACTAAACCTATGTCAACTTTACTCATTAATTACTCCATAAATTTTTCTTTATGCGCCCATAAACCAAGCGCAGGATTTGAGATGTAAAATACTTCCTCCCCATCAACAACATTAAAACCATCTTTCATTTTATCCGGATCATATTTTTTAATTATGTCGTGTAATGATGCGTAACAAAAATTGACACTTTCGATTTCCTCTTTTAAAATATTGCCTGGGCAGTAAGTTATTTTAAACCTCTCTTCAGATGATCCGTGAATTAAATGTGCTGCAGCGCTTAAGTTGTTTTTTAAGTCATCATTTTCATCAACATACTTTAACACTTCCGGAGTTGTCATATAACCATATTTTCTAATCAGTGTATCAATCTCTTTGTCTTCACCGAATTCTCTTAAACCCGGAGCTAACACTAATAATTCTCCACCGTCGTCAATCGCCATCCTTGTTCTGTAAATACTTTTATTGCCAAGCCAAGTGCTTTTAAATTCTTCCGGATCGAGATATACAACAACTTTTTTAAGCGGTTTGTCGAGTATTTCAAAATTTATTTGAAGAGATAAATCCGCTGCGAGTTTGAAACATTCGTAATCATCACCAATAAACAAACCTCGAATAACAAGATTGTTGTTTTCATCTTTACCGATAACTGTTTGGATATAAACAATCGGCAGATGTGTTGCAAAATGTTCAGATGCATAGTTCAATACTCTTCGCACAGGTGTATCAGCCCTGCCCATTATTCTTTCCATTCCGTAAGTAGCCCCAAGGAAATGGCTTTTGTTTATACCTTCTCTCCCTCCGGTTCCGACAAATATATTTTTATTATAGTTAGCCATGCCGATAACTTCATGCGGTACGACCTGTCCGATTGAAACAATCAAGTCAAAATTATCATTAACCAACAATTTATTTACTTGGGCAGGCCAATCGTAGTTTACTCTTCCTTCAGATACCTCACTTACAAAATCACCCGGTACAATTCCCAATGTTGTTAAATCTTTCTTCCATTTATGTACTCTAAAAAGATCTTTCGGAACGCTTCCAAACATTTTAGAAATTTCTTCATCCGTCATCTCAAAGTGAGTACCCAGAGCAGGGAGAATATCTGTTAATTTATCACCGTAAAATTTATATATTACTTTAGTAATCTCGCCAGCCCTTGAATGAAAGCGGGTATAGTCCGGAGGAATCGCTAATACTTTTTTCTTAATACCAATTTTTTCAAAAGTGGTTAGTAAAGCTTCCTGTAAAGTTCGAGAATCAATTAGTTCGTTTTCTGAACCTTGAGCAAAGTATATCATTTTATGTCTTTCCTTATTATCTCTTTACTCTTGCATTGCCTTTCCAAATACTCCAAACCATTTCTTCATCTGCAGGTTGTGCATAATCAGTATAGAATGTAGTAGCCATTGCACCAGTAGCCCAACCAAACTGAATCCATTTTTCAGGTTCCCAATTTTTTAATATTCCATAAAGCATACCACCAACAAATCCGTCACCACCACCAATTCTATCAATCACATTTATGTCTCGAGGTTTGACCACTTGCCACTCCTCTCCAGCCAGCATTATTCCACCCCATTTGTGCATATTTGCGCTTACAACTTCACGCAGCGTTGTAGCAAAAATAGTTGCATTAGGGAACAGTTGTTTTACTCTGCCTATCATTTCTTTGAAATTTTCGATCTTCCCGTCAAGGTCTTCACCTCCTGCTTCCGGGCCTTTTATTCCGAAGCAAAGTTGAAAATCTTCTTCATTACCAACTAGGATGTCTGACACAGAAGCAATTTCAGTAAAAGCAGCTTTTAATTCTTCTTCCCTACCTTTCCAGAAAGTAGTTCTATAATTAAGGTCGAAAGATATTTTTGTACCGTATTTTTTAGCGTTTCTAGCCAACTCCAAACAAAAAGTTGAAGTTTCAGGAGAAAGTGCCGTAATCAATCCTGATAAGTGAATTATTTGCACGCCTTCGTTATCGAATATTCTCTCGAGATCAAAATCATTTACATTTAGTGTTCTTCCTACTTCGCCAGCTCTGTCATTATGCACACGCGGTCCACGATTTCCAAAACCGCTATCGGCTATATTAAATTGATGACGATAGCCCCACGGACCACCTTGATCAACATCTTTTCCCTCATAATCCATAAACCTGCTTCGCAAATTACTTTTTATGAGTTTTGCGATTGGACTTCCTTTCACAAACGTTGTTAAAACTTTTACCGGTAAACCTAAGTATGAAGATATGCTTGCAACATTTGTTTCTGCACTGGTAACCTGCAAAATATATTGATTACTGCTGTGAACCGGCTGGTGTTCAACCGGAGTAATTCTTACGCCCATGCTAGTAGGAACAATTAATGAATATTTACAATTTCTTTTTAATTCCAAAGCCATTTTTTCCTCGTAATTTTTAAACTACTTACCTCTTAACTCTGTCGGAACCGCCATCACTTATTAGTTTTTAACTACAATAAAATTGAAGTTTCCTTTAGAGCGGCAATCAAAACTACTTGAGTCTCTTTACACAATTCTGGTGTAATATCTGTCCAATGCAACCATTGAGCACCATCAAAAATTTCATCCCAATCAAAATCATCTAAATTAACATCTATAACTGTTGAATTTGATTGGTCATATAAAACTTTTGGAGCACGCTGACTGGTAACGGTTTCCAAAAAATAAATTCCAATTCTATTTCCGTTTCTAACAATATAGTCAGTATGAACGCCAAATCTTCTTAAGTGATTTACTGCTGATTGGCCTATTTCGTGTTTAGGTAATTTAGTGAGAGAACTGAAATTTTTAATTCGAAAATTAAAAAAAGGGGAATTAGATTGTTTCCTTTTTTTTCGAAAAAAAATTTGTTTGGCTGGTATTAGTAATTTTCCTTATAAGTTTTTAATAAATGTACAGCAACCTCTTTCGCTTGTTCTCTTGTTAATCCTTGATTCGGCATAATTGGTAATTCATGATTTACTCTTTGCGGATCATAAATCCATTCAACCAATGAATCTACATTTTCTACATATTTTGGCAGCACATCATTGTAGGCCGGACCAACAAATTCAGAATCCATTCTGTGGCAAACAAGGCATTCTTTTTCGAAAAAGTCTTGTCCGTTAACAAAAACTGTTTTCCCAATACTTACTACCTCTGATGCATCAGTTCCGGGTATTTGAGTTTGATCACCACTAGTTGCGGCTGCCCCACCATTTTCATTATAAATATTTATGATGTAATCGGTAATAGCTTCAGCTTCAGCGGGCTTCAAACCTTGATTAGGCATTGGCGGATAATTCGGATCAACCTTTACCGGATTTAGAATAAATTGAACTAAGCCATCTCTATTGTCAGCATATTTTGGCAGTACACTATTGTAAGAAGGACCAACAAGTCTTTGATCAAATTTGTGGCAAGCAGCGCAACGACCGTTAAAAATATCTTCACCGCTGATTGGTATAATACCCAATCCCAGCTCAGTTTTCATTTCTTCAATATGTAGCTCATAATTTTTTGCTGCAGCGTAAAATGGACCAACTGTAGCAGCATTGAAAGCTGATTGTTCTTTTACTACAAAACCGATAAAAAAGAGAACCAAAAAGGTAATTGCAGAATTTATATATTTTGCACCCTCTTCTTTCAACATAAGATAAGTTAAACTAACTACTATCAATAATGACATTAAAGCAAAGAAAGCCGCACCAAATGCTGTATCAGCCAAAGATATTTCCGGGGATAATAAGAAAACCAACACATAAAGAATTGGGGCTGCAACACCGGCTGCCAATCCGGTTTTTAGTAAATTATCTTTAACAAATTCTTTGTATTCGTTAGCAGTTTCTTTCAATTCTTCATTTAAATAAAACAAACCAACAACCGTAGTTGTCACTAAAGCAATAGATACAAAAAACAAAAACTTCATTAAAGTAGAGAATGAAAATATAATTGAGAAAATACTCGATGCACTTTCCCATCTCGAAGGATCAATTGCTAAAGTTGTGGCACCAAAGAAAACATAAGCTGCAAATAATATTAAATATAAAGCCCAATTCCCGGCTGAATTAAAAAGACTTTGAGAAACATTTTTATATTGATTTAATTCACCAGAAATCTCATTGCTTTCTTCTTTTACTGAATTGAAAATATCTTTTAAGTGAAATGAATATTTGTACGAGTAAATACTAATTACGCCTGCAATTAAAAATAAAAATGAAACAAGAATATATCCTGTTAAACTTATTTCACTTGAAGAAAGTAACTGTGCATAACAAAAAGCCGCACTTAACATC
Source organism: Melioribacteraceae bacterium (assembly GCA_028282005.1). Classification (GTDB taxonomy): domain Bacteria; phylum Bacteroidota; class Ignavibacteria; order Ignavibacteriales; family Melioribacteraceae; genus JANQIV01. Next base: position 17,907 of record JANQIV010000107.1, read on the forward strand.
GGGACAATACCCAACGCAAAAGCTACACTTTTGTTTATTGTTGCAAGATCAATTATATCTTTTGCAAGTTTGAAATAAAATTTATTACCGCTTTGTTTTCCTTTCTTATTATAGTTCAAAGATAAATAAGTCGCGCCGATTAATACACCCATGTACGGAATCAATAAAATATAAGTAAGTATCAAAAGGTATTGTAATAATACCATGTGATGATCTGACTGCGGAAGTACAAAGCTATCTAAAAATTCCATATAAAACTTTCCTCAAAATTCTTTTATAATAATTTATCTATTGAGATAATCATTATTACAATTAGTACGTATAAGTTAACATTTAAAAATGCTCTTCTGAATACTACTTTTTCTATGTAATCAGCAAGTATATTTCTCGTTTTCCAAATTAAAAGGATACTGCTTACTAGTAACAACGAAATTGAAATAATACTGTTCGATATTCCGAAAAACGGAATCAACAAGCAGCTTATCGCTAACGCAGCAATCCATGTAAAAGTAATTCTACTTAATTGCTTATTAGCAAATTTTTGTGTCAAAGTTGGGAAACCGGCTTTCTCATAATCTTTACCGTAAATCATTAGCAACAGCCAAAAATGCGGTATCTGCCAAATAAAAAAGAACAAAGCAACTGCCAATATTTGAATATCACTCCAATTACCTCCGGCAGCTACCCAACCTATTACAGGCGGTAATGCACCAATCACTGAACCTGGAATAACCGCAAGTGCATTCATTTTCTTCATCGGCGTATAAATTATGTTGTACCAGGCCAGGGTAATCCAACCAATAATTAACGCTGTTAAATTTGCTGAATAATAAATTGTCAGCGAACCACTAATAATTAAAAACAGAGATACTATTACAACAGATTCTTCTTTAACTCTCCCACTTGGAATCGGCCTGTTTTTAGTTCTTTCCATTAAAGCATCTGTTGTCTTCTCTTGATAATGATTTAATGCGGAAGAACCGCAAGCAAGAAGAAAAACACCAAGGGTTGGCAAAAGTAGACCAATATTGTAGCCGCTAAAAAGTAAAAACCCAACAGAAGTTGTTAGCGCTACAAAAAAAGTAATACGGACTTTACAAAGGTCCATATATACTTCCACCCTATCTTTAACGTAATTATACAAATCAACCCAAATTATTCTATTGGCCAATTCCGGCTTGTCCCGTAGGGACAGATTGCTGCTGCGCATCTTCACCTTCATTATACCAATTATCAAAATCTTCTTTAGATAGAACAACCACTTTTGTGTACATCATTGAGTGCTTTAAGCCGCAGTATTCTGCGCAAGCAATATCAAAAGAACCAATTTGCTGCGGAGTAAAGCTTAAGTAAGTTTCAAATCCAGCAATAACATCTTCCTTAATTCTGAATGCAGGAATAAACAATGAGTGGTTGACATCTAATGAAATCATTTCAAGTTTTATAGGTGTATTAACAGGCACATAAAGCGTATCTGTATCTTTACCGTTTTCATATTTGAAATCCCATTCCCACATTTTAGCATTTACGTCAATAATAAATGCATCGTCCGGAACATATCTTATTGTTTCGAAGCCTATATATCCAAAATAGAACATTCCTAAAACTAAAAGTGTAGGTATCGCTATCCAAATTGCTTCAAGCAAAACGCTGCCGTGAATATCCTTCGGCTCATGGCCTTTCTTCCTGTGGTACTTAAAAACAAAATAAATCATTGCAGCAGTAATTCCCAAGAGAAGAACTACTCCGGCCGCAACGATAATCAACATTGCTAAATCAACACCTTCAACAGTATTTGATGGAGCTGGAAACATAAACTATCCTCAACGAAAACTTATATCAAAGTATGTTAAAATAAATATTACAACCAACGTAAAAAGACTTATTCCGATAAAGACTTTAAATATTGGTTCTTCGAACTTGATGTGCATAAAATAATTTACAACCAAAATCGATTTCACACAAGCTATTCCCATTGCAACAAAAAGAGTGTATTCGCCCAAACTAATCCCGGCAATAGAAACAGTAATTGATGTTAAAGCTAATAACCCAAGCCAAACAAGGGTTAAACCGCCGTAACCAATTCCGTGATGCTCATGATTATTATCGTGTTGTGACATTAAAAAATCCTCACTGTATTAAATAAAATAACGGGAATAAGAAAATCCAGATCAAGTCAACCAAGTGCCAGTACAGTCCAGAATTTTCCAAAGCAACATATTTATCTTTTGTAATTTTATCTTGAATTACAAATACAAGCATAACAGCTAGAAGTACTAATCCAATTACTACGTGAAGTCCATGGAGTCCGGTCATTACATAATACAAACCAAAGAAAATAATTTCGCCGTTACTTTTAGCTAATAATTCATCTGCCCCAGGATAAATACCATGGTGCATTTTTGCAGCCCATTCAAAATATTTATTTACCATAAAGGCAAGAGCAAAACCTATTGTAACAACCAAATTGAAAATTGCAAAATTCTTTTTGCCTTTTTGAATAGCAGCAATCGCCAGAGCAACAGTTAAACTACTTGTTAAAAGAATAACTGTATTGAGAGTACCAATGCTTGTACTTAATTCAGTTGCAGCAAAGTGAAATTCATCAGAATATAAATACCTGTAATATCCATAGGCTAAAAACATTCCACCGAATAAAAGCAGCTCTGTAAATAAGAACAACCACATTCCCATTTTAGAACCAATGTCATCGCGATGCTCGTGTCCGTGATCTCCCGAAGCAGTAATAGCCTGATCACTTTGACTCATAATCCATCTCCTTCAATTGACTGAAATCATAAGGCTCTGTCTTAACTGTTGGAATCTCGTGGAAGTTTTCCAAAGTTGGAGGCGATTCAATATGCCATTCAAGTGTAACTCCGCCCCAAGGATTTTTATGAGCCTTTTTACCTTTTTTCATACTGTAAATTAAACTACCGAAAATCAAAATCATTGTAATTCCCATTAACCAGGAACCGACTGTTGATATCTGTTGCATAGCTTCAAATTCGGGAAGATAGTCATAGTATCGTCTCGGCATACCCATATACCCCATAATAAATTTTGGGAAATACAGCATGTTAAATGCTACGAAATACAAGGCTGCAGCAATATTTGCCGTTTTTATGTTGTACATTCTGCCAAACATTTTAGGGAACCAATAATATAAAGCCGCAAAGAATATTGTACCCACACCTCCAAACATCACATAGTGGAAATGGGCAACAACAAAGTAAGTATCGTGTACGTGAATATCTGTAGCAAGCGAACCAAGTACTAAACCAGTTAATCCGCCAATTGAAAATAAAAAGATGAAATTCATTACCCAGATAAACGGCGGTTTCGGATCGATAGAACCTTTATACATTGTTGCAACCCAGTTGAAAACTTTAACACCACTAGGCAGAGCAACAATAAAAGTAAGCAAAGAAAAGATAATTCTTGACGTATCACTAATTCCAGTTGTGAACATGTGGTGCGCCCAAACTAAGTATCCAACAAAAGCAATCGCTAAACTCGACATCGCGATAGCTTTATAACCAAAAATTGTTCTTCTTGCAAAAGTTGGGATAATTTCAGAAACAACACCCATAGCAGGTAAAATCATAATATAAACTGCCGGATGAGAATATATCCAGAATAAGTGCTGGAATAAAATCGGATCACCACCTAAAGTAGGATCGAAAATACCAATTCCGAAATATCTTTCAAGTACAACTAAGAGAATTGTTATACCCACGACCGGGGTAGCAATAATTTGAATCCATGCCGTTGCGTACATTGACCATCCGAAGAGAGGCATTCTAAACCAGGTCATGCCCGGGGCACGCATTCTGTGAATCGTAGTAATAAAATTTAATCCTGTTAGAATTGAAGAAAATCCCAATACAAACGCTGCCATTATCGCAAGTGAGATATTCGTCCCGGACCGAACACTGTAAGGAACATAAAATGTCCAACCAGTATCAAGCGGACCATCTGGCAAAACAATCGAAATTAAAGCCATGATTGCGCCAACAACATAAATCCACCAAGAAAGTAAATTTAATCTTGGAAATGCAACGTCTTTTGCACCAATTTGTATCGGCAAAAAGAAATTGCCAAAAATTGCCGGAAGTCCAGGAATAATAAAAAGGAAAATCATTATCACACCGTGCAGTGTGAATAACTGATTATAAAATTGAGGTTCAAATAAATCTTTACCCGGAGCGATTAACTCCAATCTCATTAAAATCCCAGCAAGTACACCAACTAAAAAGAAAGCTGAAATTCCGTATAAATACAGAAGCCCAATTCTTTTATGGTCAGTACTAAAAATCCAAGCTAATATTCCCTTATTCCATCTATTAGTTGATTCTTCGTAAAAACTTTTTTCTTCTAAAGCTACAGTACCGTTAGCCATTAATTTTTTAACTCCTTTGTACCTTTTTTCTTTGTGAACAACAAAACGCTCAAAAATATACCAACACCCAACAGCATAACACTGCCAATAATTCTAGTAATATTTAGTGCGTATCCCCTGCCATCCGGATCGTAACTGAAACAAAACTGAAGCATTTTTGCTACTGTTGGAACGGTTTTTCCTTCTTGAGCATCATAAATCGCCATTTTTATATCAAACGGATTAAATTTTAGACCAAGAAGATATCTGGAAATTTTTCCATCCGGTGAAATTGCGACTATAGCTCCCGGGTGGGTATAATTTCCGTCAGAAGATTGCTGATAACGATATCCCAAAGCATCTGCAACTTTTTTAATGTTTTCATTCTCTCCGGTCAAAAAATGCCATGCTTCTTGAGGGAATTCACCTTTCATCCCGTCGTAATAATTCTTTTTCCAGCGAGCCGTAGTCTCACTATTTTCTCTCGGATCAATACTCAATGTTACAATCTGATATTCTTCAATCGGTTTCAAATCAACTTTGTTTATTACCCATGCAATTTCTGTGAGTAATGGGGAGCATATTCCCGGGCACTCATAATAAACCAAAGAAAATATTGTTGGCTTTGTGATGATATCTTTTAATTGAACTGTATCCCCTTTTGAATTCTGAAAAGTTGTTTCAAGCGGAAGATAATCACCCAATTGTTCATCAATCCCAACACCAATTTGTTTTTCTTGTGCTACAATGTTTTGGTTAAAGCAAAACACATAAATTATTACAATTAAATAAATTAGATTATTTCTTTTAATCATTTTTATATCAATTAGCCTCTTAAATTAGCTACTCTAGTCAGATAATCATATAAAGCAGACCATTCAGCTTCTGATAATCTCAATACAGTTGACCTAAAACCTAAACTGTTCGGAGCAAGCGATATAGTTTCAATAAACTCACTTTGATCTGAACTGATTCCTGAATAAAAGAAAGTTTTAAGTACTTTAACGGGATCATGAGCATTTTCTGAAATCAATTGTGCTCCCGTTTCACTTTTTGAGTTTTCCCAAAAACTTTTTGCAGTTTGATCAAACTCTTCGTCAAACTCTTTTACAACTTTTTTAATTGCTAACTTTACAGGAATCTGATTTGACTCAACTCTTTCTTTAGATAAACCGTATGTTGCGTCAAGTTCAAGCAAAATTTCTTCGTCTGTTACTTCTGGAAATTCATCAAATGTTCTTGTGTAATGAATAATCGCAACTCTATCTTCAGGTTTTAAATATTCATAAGCAGCCATTCCATTTTGAATAATTCCCTCTTCAAGAGTTTTATACATATCAACAAATTTTCTGCCGTTTGTCCAGCCTTCTTTATCACTAAAGTTTCTTGGTGCAGGTTCTAAATTTGTACCCGCAGCGCCATCACCATTTCCTTGTGCACCATGACATGAAGAACAATTTGCATCGTAAAGTTCTCTTCCTTTATCAATTAACTCTTGAGTCGGCTCTTTAACTAACTTTAGATCTACCGGAGGAATAACTCCACCCCTTTTGATTGCAACATCTTGAAAGGCAAATAGAGAATCATTTACAGGAGGCTGATGTTTCACACCCATTGTACCAACATTCATGTAATATCTAACGCCAACAGCCAGTAAGATCATAATGAATATCGGGAAAACCCATCCGAATAATCTTACGGGGTTTTTCAATATCTCTTGAAAATTTAATTCGTATTCAAATCTTCTCTTTTCCATTAAATAAATCCGTTATAATCTGAAGTTGATTCCTCTAATTAATTTTGGATCACCAATTGGGACCAAGTTTTTATTTTTAGCTTTTATGCTAAATACTAATATTAAAATTCCGTACGCAAGAATCGGGAATGCTAATTCTATCCAACCGAACACAAAACTATCTTTGCTGAATGTTGGCATAATCAGCCAATACAAATCGACCATATGCGCAAATAAAATCCAAAGAGATACAAATTTTAATCTTTTGGGATCCATCTTTGAAGGTTGAGATAACAAAGCAAAATACGGGATTGCAAATCTTACAAAAATTAATGCAATTGAAACATAAACCCAATTGCCTTCCATTCTATTTATAAAAAAGAAAGTTTCTTCAGGCATGTTAGCATACCAAATTAAAAGGAATTGGCTAAATGCGATGTAAGCCCAGAAGTTTGTAAAAGCAAACATTAGTGCTCCAAGGCTATAGTAATGATCACTAACCAAATTCTTTAATAAATATCCTTTTTCATTTAAATAGATAATTAAAAATGTTGCTGCTGCTAAAGCCGTTAACACTGTACCTGAGAAATAATAAACACCGAATATTGTTGAAAACCAATGTGGTTCAAGACTCATCATCCAATCGATTGCAGCAAATGTTAAAGACAATGCAAAGATTGGCATAAAAAACGCTGATATTCTAATATTTCTAGTAGTTAATTTTTGATCAACGGTTTCATCTTGTTTTTGTGAGTTTCTTTGAATAAACAAATAAAACAATATCCACAAACCAAAGAATACTACTGCACGAATTATGAAAAACTGTTCATTTAAATACGGCGCTTTGCCTTTTAAAATCTTATCCGCTTCAACTGCTTCTTGATGTGTCCAGTGAAACAGGTCGTGCAAGTTAAAATATATAGGGATAAAAACTAATGGGAGAATCAGCAGAACTGCACCCAAAAATTCTACAATTCTTCGAAAAGGTACACTCCAAACATTTCCCATAACATATTCTAAAGCAACTAAAAACAAAGAACCAAGCCCAATACTGGTTAAAAACATTAACAAAATTAGATTATTAAAAGCGCTTCTTGTGTGATCAACAGAATAAGCTAAAACAACTAATACGAGTCCGACTAAAGTAAGTATTAAACCAACTTTGCTTAATATTGGGGGAAATTCTTTTTTGGTGTAATCAACTTTTACTTCACTCATAATAAATCAGACTCCTTGGCATTTTGTGATCTTTGTAGGGCTCTAATATATAATACAGTTGCCCACCTTTCTTCTCTAGTCATCTGAGAAGTATAGCCAGGCATCACGTTTTGTCCATCAGTAATTACATGATAAATTCTTCCGTCTGTCCATTGTCTTACTTTTTCAGAATGCAAACTTGGCGGATTCGGGAAGTGTCCTCTTAATCTGCTGTCGCCTTCTCCTAAATTACCATGACAAGGACTACAGAAGACCTCAAATTTATTTTTACCCTCGGCTAAAATGTCTTTTGTAGGTACTAAAGGATTTACTAAGAACTTTCCAGCTTCTTCAGGTTTACCTTTAAATGCGTAAGGAATTAGTCCTCTTGCAACTGTACCCTGAACAGGTTGTTGCATTCCTCTTTCATTTTTGAAAACAGAAAAACTTTCCTGTGGAACCACTTTTTCTTGTTCCATCATCCATGAAAACGGAGGGATTATCATAAGTTTATTTAACGAAATATATGTAGCACCGCTTACAATTATAAAAACTACAACTAAGAATCCAATAAACTTAGGTTCCAAAACTTTGTGCTTGGTATTTATTTCTTCATTATCTAAGTAAATCGGTGTAATACTTTTAGCACCAAGGCTTTCAAAATATCCACTTATTCCGGCTTCATCAAATTTAGCATCTTCAGCTTGAATGCTAATTCCGTACTTATCACACGAGGTTGCCTTCAAGTAATCAGTATCGTGAAGCGGATGCGCATTATTCGGAAACTTAAATAAGAAAAAGAGCATTGCAGCTACTGTTCCGACTGATGCTAACAAAACAGTTACTTCAAAAAGGATCGGAACGAAAGCAGGAAATGCAAAGTACGGCTTACCTCCAATTATTACTGGATAATCAACAACAACCATAAAATAGATAATTCCCAATGCAAGTAAAGCTCCGCCCAAACCTAATACTAAAGCAACATAGCCTAAAGGAGATGAACCCAACTTCATAGCTTTGTCCATTCCATGCACAGGATACGGGGTGTGAACATCAAATTTTTTGTAACCATCCTTAGCTACCTGATTGGCAGCTTTAATAATTTCATCAGGTGTATCAAATAATCCTGTATAAGAATATAAAGTCTTATCACTCATAATTAATGATCTCCATGCGAAGGTTGTGAGCCTTCAGCAACTGCCTTAATTTCTGCCATTGAAACAACTGGTAACGATTTTGTAAATAACAATACAAATGTAAAGAAGAAACCAAAACTGCCGAGCAGTATTGCACCGTCAGTTAATGTTGGAGTGTAATGCGCCCAACTTGATGGTAAATAATCTCTTGACAAAGAAGTAACAGTGATTACAAATCTTTCGAACCACATTCCCACATTTACTAAAATAGCAACAATAAACATAATAGGAATGCTTGTCCTTAATTTCTTAAACCAGAATAATTGCGGGAATATTACGTTACATGAAACCATTATCCAATATGCCCAAATGTAAGGGCCAAATGCTCTATTTATAAAAGCAAATTGCTCTGGTTGAACTCCGCTATACCAAGCAATAAAAAACTCCATTGCGTAAGCATAACCAACCATCA
>JANQIV010000109.1 GCA_028282005.1 Melioribacteraceae bacterium
GGGCTGGATTTCCAAAATTTCTAATGCTTCTATTTTACAGCCAATTATGAGCTGATCTTTATTTTCATATATTTCACCTGGCTCTAAACTGATTTCTGAGTTAACCTTAGTTTTATAAACTTTGTATTTTTTTTCGAAGTAATCAAAAAATGCACCGGGGACAGGTGAAAGTCCTCTTACTAAATTGTAAATCTCTTTTGCAGATTTATTCCAATCAATTTTGCAAGTTTCTTTTGTAATCTTCGGTGCCTTTGTTGCTATTGAGTCATCTTGCGATTGTACTTTCGCATTTCCGCTTTCAATCAAGTCAACAGTTTGCAAAACAAGTTGCGCACCCTCTTCACTCATTTCGTCGTGGAGTGTTTGGAAGTTGTCAAGTTCGTCGATTAGTATTTCCTTTTGCAAAAGCATATTGCCGGTATCAACTTTTTCTTTTAAAAAGAAAGTTGTAAGCCCGGTTTTTTCATCGCCGTTAATTAAAGCCCACTGTATTGGTGCTGCACCTCGGTATTTTGGTAAAAGTGAACCGTGCAAGTTAAATGAACCTTTCGCAGGGATTGTGAAAACGCTTACAGGAAGAATTCTAAAAGCAACGATTATAAATAAATCAGCATTTATCTTTTTTAACTGCTCAACAAAATTTTCATCTTTTAATTTTTCCGGCTGAAGAACAGGGATGTGATTTTCAACAGCAAATTTTTTAATAGGAGTAAAAGTAACTTTCTGTCCTCTGCCCCTTTCTTTATCGGGAGCTGTGACAACAGCTTTCACATTGTGTTTGCTTTCCATCAAAATTTTTAGTGGGGGAACTGCAAAATCCGGTGTACCGAAGAAAACTATATTCATCTACTTCTCTGTAATAGGATAATCAACTTTGACATCCCTGTTTCTAATATCATAGAGTTCGTTTTGTAATCTTTTCTTAACAGTGCTCGAAACTCTATCCGGAATCATTTTACCAATTAAATGGTCGTACTCATGTAGAATAACTCTAGCAAATAATTCGTTGGCTTCAATTTCCTGCTCTTTTTCATCTGTATCAAGATAACTGACTTTGATTATTTTTGGTCGCTCAACATCTGCACGTAGGTTTGGCAGGCTCAAACAGCCTTCTTCAAAAATTTCTAATTCCTCTGATTTATCTAATATTCTTGGGTTGATCATTACAACCGGTTTATAATTTTCATAACCTTCAACAACACTTATATCAACAACAAATATTTTTTCACTTAACCCAACTTGATTAGCTGCGAGCCCGATGCCGCTTGCATTGCGCATTGTCTCAAACATATCTCTGATAATTTGAATAATATTGTCATCTACCTGTTGTACAGGTTTTGCAACTTCTCTTAAAATTTTATCACCGTAGACCGTGATTGGTATAATAGACATTAAATCTCCAGCTTATTGAACATTAGCTTTCACAATTTCTGCGTTCAAATCTTTGTAGAGCGAAACTTCAGTAGCAGTAAAAAGCATTCTAATTAGAAGTCGAAAAATAATCAACATTTGTTGAAGAATAAAGGAAAGTATGAGAAAATAATATGGGGTACGTGGAATTTGCCTTCCGAGCAAATTATATATTACAACACCGCAAGCTCCGATTACAGCTATCAATAAAAACACGATAAAGACAACTTTGAAGTTTTTCTTTATGAAAATCATCGCTTCATAAACTGCTCTAAAAATTTTTGTTTTGTCTTCAACTGCTAATGATACTTTTGAATAGTCCGAAATTATTGTAACAACAGCAATAAAGAAAATCAGCAAAACGTATCTAATTGAACTAAAAATAAATTCAGCCAAAGCATACTCAGTTGATTTAAATACATAATTTATTGCATATCCAATTATGTCATTAATTATAAATGCCGTTGCGAAAAGAAACAAAGAAACGAAAGTTACTTTTATGAATCTGGACCAATATTTTACTCCCCCGTAAAAGAAATCAACCATATGATTTTTTTTAGGAATATGGAATACTGCAACTAATCCCCCAAGAAAAAAAGTTTGGACCAAAGCATAAATACCAACCATCCCATAAATAGAAAGCGGCAAGGTGCTGAGATGGGTATCATATAAATTCATAAATTGAACATACCAAAAGAAATCAAATCCGAGAGTGAGTGTGTCGCTTGTGAAAGATCTGCTGAGATCATTTATTAAATATGTGTAAACCGGGATAGCTAAAATAAATGCAGCGCAAACATTTAAGCACCAATGTAAAATCACAAATTTAAAATTGTGAAACACGGTTCGTATTCCGTCAACAATAGTATTTTTAATTGTAACTTTCACCCGATACTTCCCAAAACCATTAACGCATTTTGCACCCAAAAAAACCAGCGCATTGTAATTGAAAGCGATGCCCAGTATCGCGGTTCAACTGTGTAAGAATTATTTGTAAAATTTATGTCAAACATGTTTTTTCTCTGCGGATCAATTTCTGCACCCAAAATTTTGTCATTAGTTTGAAACACAAACTCTTTCCATTTATCTTTTCCATCCCAGTATTGAACGAGTGTATCACTTTCGGTATAAAAGTAAATTTCATTTTGGAATACTCCATCGCCCAATCTTTCAACAACAACCTTATAATTTATTTCATCAATTTTTTGGACAGATGAAATTTTATAATCAAAAGTTTTTGTTGAATAAAATATATTTTCAAAGAACCAATCTAAGTTTTCGTTGTTTTCATCTTTTACCAGCATTATTAAATCTTCACCTTTTGCATGCTTGAATTTGTTTTGCTGATAAAATTTTCTAAAAGCCGCTAATAATTTTTCTTCTCCTAAAATTTTTTCAAGTGATAAAAACATCAACCCTGGCTTTGCATAAGTGTTATTAAAATAAGATTCAAATGATGCATGTTTGAAAGAAGAGTCAGCAATTGCACCGATATTATTCAGATAAGAATAATAGTAAAATGACTCATCTCCTTCTGGTAACTCATAAAAACCAAGAATGTAAATAATAGGTATTTCATAGAAGTTAAGAAAGTTAAGTCCATAAACCGGAACTTCTTTTAAGAACTTGAAATTATGCAATTCTTTTCCGTAATACTTATCTAAAATTTTTGTTGTGAGATAACTTGTAATACCTTCGTCAATCCATGCTTCCGTAACTTCGTTGTTTGCAACAACTCCATAAAAATATTGGTGAACAAATTCGTGTATTGTAACTTCCTCAGGTTCGTGAATATCAACTGGCGAAAGTAAATCAGCACTAACTGTGAAAATTGTTGGATGTTCTCTACCGGCTACATTTGAGGTTCGCGGCACATCAACAATTGTTACTGTTTGATAAGGGTACGAAGCAATATTTTCTTCCATAAATTCAAGTGAGTTTTCAACAGCATTAAAATATCGTTGAATATATTTTTTGTTTTCCGGTTGAACAAATAACTCAATTAAAATTTTAGAATCATCTTTTCTATTATAAATTTTTTGGAAATCAAAAATTTCGTCACTCACAAAAAAAGCAAAATCATGAACTCCGGTTTGCGCAAATTTATAAGTAGTGAAATTATTTGAATCTATTTTTGAAGTTTGTACTCCAGTCGCTCCGACAACAAAATTTTCCGGTACTTTTATTTCAACTTTATATTCGCCGAAGTCAGAATAAAACTCTGTCGTTTTATAATACGGATCACAAATCCATTTGCCGTTCTCAAATACTCCAACCTTCGGAAACCACTGTGCGATAAAGGAAAAATCTCGTCCTTCGGCATATCCCATTCTTCTGTATGATAAAGGAATTTTCAAATCATATTGAAAATTGATTTTAACCGAATCTCCTTGTAAAGCTCTTTTATCCAATAAAACTCTTGCAACTGTCTTGTCATTTATATTATTCCTTGGGTAAATAACATCTAGATTTTTGTCTTGTCCGTTTACTGAAAATTTATCAATGTTAAAACGGGTCAAAAATTTGCCCGGCAATTTTCGTCCATGCAAAAATTCAGTATCAAAATGATCATAACCATTTGCGTACAAATGAAAATAAATTTCATCAGTTGTGTATTCAGTTCTGTTAATCCAAACTATCGATTCGTTTACAGTGATAGATTTATTTTGAGACAAATATTCAACGTGCATGTTATAATTGGCAATGGAGTTAATATTCTCCACTTCTGTATTTAAGACACCATTTGAATAATTCTGATGGTCGGCAAATGATTGATTGTAATGAATTCCATCTTTATTAACTATAGAAGATAAAGTTGCTAGAGAAAGAATCAGTATTACGATTAATAAATTTTTCATAGAAATAAAATTACTTATAAGTAATGTGCAATTCAAATTACATGTTCTAAAAATGACCCGTTTATGTCATTGTTAGTTCATTTTATCTTTAATAAAATTGCACCTAACACAACCAATTCTCTTGAGGCAAAATTGAAATCCCCCAGAACCATATTAATAGCATTAATATTTTTATTAGTTCTACCAAGAGCTCAGGAAACAAATGTAACCATCTCAGGTTTTGTAACTGATGCTACAACAGGCGAAGCATTAATAGGCACCAACCTTTTATTGTACAAAGATAAAGTCGATACAGATAATCCTCCATTTAGAGGTACAATCACAAATAGATACGGCTTTTATGCTTTTCCAAAAATCTCACAAGGCAAATATGTTCTAATCACACGCAACATTGGTTACAAAACATTGGCAGTTGAATTAAACGTAACGGTATCTGAAGGAACACTTCAAAACAACATCAGGCTTGTCCCGGAAGATGTTGAACTTGAAGAAATCGTTATTAGGGGCGAAAGAGAAGATGAAATACTAATCAGCAAAATTGATGTGCCAACAGAAACTTTAAAGCAACTTCCTTCTTTAAGCGGTGAGGTTGATATTTTCAAGTCGCTACAAATGCTGCCCGGAATTCAAGTTGCTTCAGAACTTTCTACTGGACTTTACATTCGTGGTGGTTCACCTGATCAAACTCTAACTCTTGTTGATGGAATGATTTTATACAATGCCTCTCATCTTGGTAATTTCACCAGTACATTTAATTCAAATGCTTCACAAGATATAAGACTAATAAAAGGAGCTTTGCCTGCAGAATACGGCGGTAGACTTTCCAGTGTAGTTGATATTAAACTTAGAAGCGGAACCAGAGAAAAAGAAAGCGGTTCTATTGGGATTGGGACAGTTAATTCGTTTATAAATATTGAAGGGCCTTTACAAGAGAATTCTACCTTTATGATTGCCGGTAGAATAATGTATTATGATTTTTTGAGAAAAAGTTTTAATGAAGGAAGCAATACTCCACTTTATAATTACTATGACCTAAATGGAAAATTTACATACGAGTTGTCTGATTCTGATATCCTTTCTGTAAGTGCATTTCTAAGTAAAGATAATCTCTATAATCCTGACGGAGTTAAAAACCTTAACTATGATATCAACTGGCAGAATGGGGCAGTAAATCTTAACTGGTATCAGGCATCGGAGAATTCTTACTTTACGAATACAACAATCAGCTTCGTTAATTATGAATTCAAATCAATATTAAATAGTAATTTGGACGAAGTTTCGACATCCGACTTTTTTTCGCATTCTAAACTTACTGACATAATTTTAAAGAAGAACTTCGATATTTATTGGCACCAAAATCATACAGCAAAATTGGGACTTGAATTTACATTCCATAATTATGATTTAATAGCCAGTAATTTTTATGATCCCAGACTTGAACTTGATTCAGATATTCGCGAAAAAAGATCATCTCAGGAATCAGCGTTATATCTTCAAAACGAATCTCAATTCGGCGAAAGGCTAAAAACAAATATTGGTTTGAGAGCATATTATTTTAGCGAAAGCAGAAAACCAAAGTTTGAACCGAGAGTTTCTTTTTCATACAAATTGTTTGAGCATTTTAATTTTAATGGGGCTTATTCCCTTGCTCATCAATTTCTACATTTGTTTTCTCGTGAAGACAAAGCACTACCAACCGATTTGTGGTATCCCTCTACAAGAAATTTGGAACCGAGTAGTTCGCAGCAAGTGGTTGGCGGTGTTGAATGGACTAACAATAGCGGTGAATACCTAGTCTCTTTAGAAGGTTATTACCGTGACATGCAGAATCTTTATGAATTCAAAGAAGATAATGATTTGGAACTCGGACAGGATATTGACGAGCAATTAACAAAAGGCGAAGGCGAAGCATACGGAGCTGAATTCTTTATCAATAAAAGAGCCGGCAAGCTTAACGGCTGGGTAGGCTACACCCTTTCATGGACAAGAAGATTATTTGAAAACGTTAACAGCAATAGAATTTTTTATCCGCGTTACGATAGAAGACATGATATTTCGTTAGTATTAGCATATGAGGTTTCAGATCAATTATCATTGGGCATGACATGGGTATACGCTACCGGACAAGGATTCACACTACCTCTCGGGCAATTCCAATTTTCAACTAGTTTTACAGGCACAAAGAATGACGTATTTCTCGATTATACTGAAAGAAACGGGTATAAATTAGAAGCATATCATAAATTGGATCTAAACCTAAACTATAAATTTCATTTAGGCAGCCAGGCTTCTGAGTTTTATATAAATCTTCATAATGTTTATAACAGAGCAAACACCTTTGCACAATTTGTTGAACTTGAAGAAAGAACTGATTCAGACGGAAACAAATCGTTTGTTCCTGTAATGAAAAAATTAACTCTATTTCCATTCATCCCAACTGCCGGTTTAAAAATTAATTTTTGAGAAAATATGAAATTGCTAAAAATTACAATCGTGTTATTACTTATAATTCTCGCAGTAAGCTGCGACGTTACTGAATCAACAGAAATAGATATTGAGTTTGAACAAAACTTAGTAATTGAATCCAGATTGATAAAAGATAGTTTATTTACGGGTGTTTCAATTACTAAAACTATTCCATTACAGACGGCATATAATATTTCATCTGCAGACGTAAATAACGCTGTTGCTATTTTAAAGATTAATGGTGTACAAGTTTTGCCTCTTCATTACCAAGGAGATGGGTTGTACATGCCTTTGCCTAAACATTTCCTATTTATTAAAGGCGGCTATACTTATGAGTTGTTCGTGGAACTAGATGGTAAAAATTATTATGCAAAAACCAAAATTCCTGAAGATCCAATAATTAGGAATGCAACTTATACTCCGGAAAATTATTTAACAGCGACTGTTCATGCAAACGAAGGAGAAGCATATGCTGCAACATGGGCAATAAATAGCAGAAGCATAACTGCAGAAAGTGATGACTTTTTTGCAGTTAATTCAATTCAATCAGGTAATCCGGAAGTTGTAGTGAGAACGAAAATTATTGATGAACAATATCAAGTAAGTGCATTACGAGACTCAACTTATATTCGTATTTATACTTTTGACAAACACTTTGAAGATTTCTTCAAAACATTTGGCAATAGCAATTCCATCTCTGAGGCTTTCTCTCAAGGAGGAGGCCAAGTAATTTGGAATATAGAAGGTGAAAATGTAATTGGTTTATTTATTGGTTATTCGAAAAGCCCTTTAATTAATCCATAATATTATAATGAGTAATTACAGATTACTAAATATTGTTTTACCAATTTTTATTGGAGTAATATTTACAACATGCATTGAAGATAATGTTGTTATAACTGAAGCCTCCGGGTCAACTGTTACAGAAAAAATCTTGCAGCAGATTGAAGCAAATGATAATTATATTACTTCCGATGATTTCCCGGCATTAGTTTCTGCTGAAGATTTACAAGCTAATTCTCAGCTTTATACAATTATTGATGTACGAGATCAAAACGAATTCTTAAGTGGACACATTCCAGGTTCTGTAAATATCAGCAATGTTCAATTGTTTGATTATGTTACGGAGAGAAGAAATAGTAATATTGTCCTTGTTAGTTTAACTGGGCAAGAAGCATCTTACTATACTGCTCTTTTTAGAATTTATGGAATTGAAAATGTATATGCATTAAAGTTTGGATTTGCAGTTTGGAACAATGACTTTTCTAGCATTTGGCTTGAAACTGCTAAAAACTTATCTCAAAGTGGTGGCACCGATAATGCTGAACATCAAAAAAATAACCGTACTAATTTACCGACTTTATTAGACGAAGAAACAGATAAATCAGTATCGACAATCTTTCAAGAAAGAATAAAGTTTTTAATTACTCAAGGATTTAATGA
Organism: Melioribacteraceae bacterium; assembly: GCA_028282005.1. GTDB lineage: Bacteria > Bacteroidota > Ignavibacteria > Ignavibacteriales > Melioribacteraceae > JANQIV01. The sequence continues at coordinate 8,178 of JANQIV010000109.1, forward strand.
TAATGATTTGGAATTAGCCACTAATAATACTGTTAGCTTCCAGAACCTTTTTCTTGTACCGGAAAAATATATAATCTGCAGCGGTGAAAATAGTTTATATTTCATGGAAGGTAATGGACATATCGCTGAAAGTATTCTTTACATTTCATTACCGACAATACAATCAAACTTAAAGAGCATCAGTTTTTTACAAACTCTACCAACTGACAAACCAATTTTAATCTATAGCTATAGCGGTCAAATTAGTGCGATGTTCAGCGGATATTTAAGTACAATCGGATACGATGCAAGATCAATACTTTTCGGAAACCATAATATTTTTTACTCTTTGATGGACAGTGTTATAGATAGGGAATTTCAATTTCTTGTTTTTAAAGAATCAGAAATAAAGAACTTCGATTATGATGGCGAGTAATAATGAAAATAAATAATTACCTCCTAATTAGTATGCTATTGATTTTTAATAATTGTATTGATGAATCTATTATTGAGATTACTACTGATGGAATGGTCCAATCTGAAAGGCTTTTGCAGCATATTGAAGCAAACGGTAATTACGTTGGGTCAGAAGAATATCCTGCATTAATCACTGCTGATGAATTACAAGCTAATTTGCAATCATTTACTATTATAGATGTTCGAAGCGAAAATGAATTCAGCAGCGGCCACATTCCTGGTTCAATCAACATTCAAAAGGATCAACTCTTTGATTTTGTAAACGAAAGAAAAGAAGAACAGATTATT
>JANQIV010000116.1 GCA_028282005.1 Melioribacteraceae bacterium
CTTTTGTTGTTATCGAGAACGATTTGAAGAAGATTGAAATAATTGACGAGTTAGGATATCTCTTTATAAATGGTGATGCAACAAGTGATGAAATTTTTATTAAAGCAGGCGTTAAAAGAGCCAAAGGATTGGTTGCCGTAATTGGATCTGATGCCGAGAATGTTTTTGCAACTTTGTCGGCTAAACAATTAAACCCGGATATTTATGTTGTTAGCCGCGCCGTTGAAGAGGGTACTGAATCAAAACTGAAAACAGCCGGTGCAAGCCGAGTTGTAAAACCTTATGATCTAGGTGGGAACAGAATGGTGCAGTTGCTCATCAGGCCCGGTGTAATTGACTTTATTGATGGCGTTGCCAGAAGAAGAGATCTTAACATTAGTCTTGAGGAAATTAACTTATCAGAAAATTGTTCACTGGTGGGAACTGAATTAAAAGATTCACCTATTAGAAAAGATCTCAATATTATTATAGTTGCAATTCATCGCAAGTCCGGGTCATTATTTTATAATCCCAAATCAGATACAAAATTTGAAGTAGGAGATAAGCTTATTGCTATAGGCGAAAAAGATAATCTCGCAAAATTAAATGAAATTTGTTTACAATAATTCTTCTACCGCATGAATAAAACAGTAAAATTTATACTTGGTTCTTTTCTCACTCTTCTGAGTTTAATTGTTATTATTTCTTTCCTTTCATATTACATGTTGATTAAACCACACCCAAACTACGACGGTGAAGTTTTACTGAATGGGATAGAAAGCAATATTGAAATATACAGAGACCAATATGCTATCCCATATATATTTGCTGAGACTGACAATGAAGCAGCATTTGCTTTGGGTTATGTTCATGCACAAGAAAGATTATTTCAGATGGATATTGTTCGGCGTGCCGGACAAGGAAGATTAAGCGAAATACTTGGAACCATTACAGTTCCTTTTGACAAAATGTTCAAAACTTTGGGACTGTATAAAAATGTAGAAGAGAATTATGATAAATATAATCCCGAAGTAATTGAAGTCTTAGAAAACTATTCAAAAGGAGTAAACGCTTTTATTGAATCAAATAAAAGTAATTTACAAATAGAGTTTGATGTTCTTGGCTATTTACCAGAAAAATGGAAACCCGAACACAGTTTAGTAATCGCAAAACTACTTGCTTTTGAATTAAATATAAGCTGGTGGACTGATGTTTCATTTGCACACCTAATTCAAAAACTCGGTGCAGAAAAAGTAAAAGAAGTTATTCCTGATTATCCCGAAAACGGTACTTTAATAATTCCGGAAGGTTTTGAAAAATATGTTCAAGCACCTGTTGATTTTATGAATGTTCACAAAGAGTATTTAGATTACTTTGGATTAGCCGGAACACACATTGGCTCAAATAGCTGGATCGTAAATGGTGAAAAATCTGAATCCGGTAAAACAATTATTGCAAATGATCCGCACCTTCAATTTACAGTTCCTGGCAAATGGTATTTTGCTGTAATTAGAGGTAGCAATTTAAAAGTAGAAGGCTTTACCATCCCCGGAGCACCAGTCGTTGTTATTGGTAAAAACAAAAACATTGCATGGGCATTAACAAACGTTATGGCTGATGATTGTGATTTTTATGTTGAGCAGCTTGATGATCAAAAAGAAAACTATTTGTTGAATAATAATTGGACTCCGTTAAAAACTGCTACCGATACAATTTTTGTTAAAGATTCTTTGGATGTAATAATTGAAGTAAAGTCAACTCATAGAGGCCCAATAATTTCAGGGATTCACTCATACATTGATCGTTATCCAAATGAATATCAAGATAGTATTGCCTTATCAATGAGATGGACAGCATTGGATTTTAGTGACGAGTTTTTAGCAATAATGTTGGTCAACAAAGCAAGGGATTGGGACGAATTCAAAACTGCATTGAATAATTATACTGTTCCGGGACAAAATTTTGTTTATGGTGATAAAGAAGGAAACATTGGGTATGTTTGCGGTGCTAAATTGCCCATTCGTAAATTTGAAAATTCACCCACTATGATTTATGACGGAACAACAGACCAATTTGATTGGGATGGCTATGTGCCTTTTGAGAGAATGCCCACCCTGTTCAATCCGCCGTCAAATTATATTTCATCTGCCAATAATCAAACTATTGAAAACTTCCCGTTCCACATTTCAAATGTTTGGGAACCACCTTCAAGGATTGATAGAATTAACGAATTGCTGAATTCAAAAGAAAAACATTCAGTTAAAGATTTCCAAGAATATCAATATGATTTTCAGTCAAAATATGCCCAAGAAATTGTTCCGTTTGTTTTAGGAGCGTTTGAAAATGCGGAAATCAATAATGAAAATTTGATTACATCTGTTAAGCTTTTGAGCAACTGGGATTTTGTAATGGATAAGTATAGTCAGACTCCAACTATATTTTTAACTTTCTACCAGTTCTTATTGGAAAATATTTATAAAGATGAGATGGGGGAAGAACTTTTCAAAGAATATTCTTTTATGGCAAATGTCCCTTACCGCTCGGTTTATGAGTTACTAACTGAAAACAATTCAACTTGGTTTGATAATACGACAACTGCTAAAATCGAGAATAGAGATATTATTATTCGAAATAGCCTTGTTGATGCTTTAGATTATCTTGAAGAAAATTATGGGAAAAATATTGCTAATTGGCAATGGGGTAGAATTCATAAACTGACTTTCGAACATTTCTTTCATGGTGAAATTGGAATCGTGAATAGTATTGTTGATATTGGCCCATTTGAAATGGGTGGTGATGGTACTACTATCTTTAATACTGAATATAGATTTGACGAACCTTTCAAAGTTAAACTTGGCCCTTCAATGCGTTACATTTTTGATTTTGCTGATTCTAATTATATTTATTTTAACATGCCGACTGGACAATCTGGTCACATTCTTAATGAACATTACGATGACTTAACAAAACTATGGCTTGATGGCAAATACATAAAATTAAATATTGACGATAATTTTATTAGAAGAAGTAATTATAATTATTTATTATTGCGACCAAGTTTTCATCAATAATTTCTTCTGTACTAATCCAAATAAAATATTAAATTAAAAATTCGTAATTAAGAAAAGATATGAAAGTAACTGAGCATTTAGAAAAAGCTAAATCTACATTAATCAGTTTTGAAATTATTCCACCGAAGCGAGGTGGCGATATTAAACAATTAATGAATGTGTTGGATGTAATCGTAAAATACAATCCACCGTTTATTGATATCACTAGTCACGCTGCTGAAGTTATTTATGATGAAACACCTGATGGTGGATATAAAATGCGGATAAAAAGAAAAAGACCGGGCACACTGGGAATCTGTGCACTTATTCAAAATAAATATAATATTGATGCTGTACCGCATGTTATTTGTCAAGGATTTACAAAGGAAGAAACAGAAGATTTTTTGATAGAACTTCATTACCTCGGAATTGATAACGTACTTGCCATCCGTGGTGACGATAATGGGTTTAGCAAGCCTCCGAAGTTTGGCAGAACAAGAAATGAATTTGCAGTTGATTTAGTTAAGCAGATAAATGATGTAAACACTGGGAAATATTTAGAAGAAGATTTACTTGATGCCGAACCAATGGATTTCTGCATTGGCGTTGGTGCTTATCCTGAAAAACATTTTGAATCTCCGAATCTTATAACAGATATAAAATATACAAAACAAAAAATTGAAGCAGGTGCAGATTACATTGTAACCCAAATGTTTTATGATAATAAAAAGTATTTTGATTTTGTTGATCTGTGCGAAAAAGAAGGAATTAATGTCCCGATAATTCCGGGATTGAAATTAATAACTACAAAATCGCAGTTAACGAATCTGCCAAAAAACTTTTTTATAGATTTACCAGATGATTTAACTGAAGAAATAAGTGCTGCAAAACCAGAACATGTTTTAGATATTGGGATTGAATGGACATTGAAACAAGTGGAAGAGTTATTAAATAGAAATGTACCGGCAATACATTTTTATATAATGCAAAATCCTGCTCCAATTAAAAAACTAATGGATAAATTAAATTTTTAATTTCGTGTTATGAAAATCATCTCTGGCAAAAAACAAATTGCAGTTGCTCGAAAAGGTAAAAAACTCAAATGGGGAATAGCCGGATTAGGGCACTTTGCTGAGTCTGCTGTAATTCCAACCTTACAGAAATTAAAGAAAAGCAAAATTGTTTCTTTGTACAGCGGCTCTTATGAGAGAGCGAAAAGCCTTGGTGAAAAATACGCCGTTGAAAATAAATTTGAAAATTTTGATGATTTTTTAAATTCTGACATCGATACGGTCTATATTGGTAGTGCGAATGCAGCACATCACAAGCAAGTAATTGAGTGTGCTAATTCAGGGAAAAATATTTTATGCGAAAAACCCCTTGCTATCAATACCTCTCAGACCAAAGAAATCGTTGAAGCATGCAAACAAAATGATGTCTTCGTTGCTGTAAATTATATTTTTAGGTTCAACCCGCTTGTTCAAAAAGCAAAAGAAATTATCCAAAAAGGTCTGCTTGGGAAGGTGTTTTTTATAAGTACAAGTTTCAATGCGTATGCGCCTCCGAGTGATAATTTTCGTTTTCTTAATTATGAAGAAGGCGGTGGAGTTCTTTTTGATATTGGTACACACACTATAGATTTACTAAAGTACCTCGGTGGAAATATAAAAAATATTACAGGTGTTACTGATAATATTATTTACAAAACTGATGTTGATGATTTTGCTGCTGCAAATTTTGAATTTGAAAACGGCGGCTACGGATTTATGAGTACTTCATTTTTAGCTCAAAAACCTCACAGAAGAATCGATATTATTGGTCACAACGGGACAATAACAATAGAAAATGTTTTCAGCAGAAAAAACGTCCCGGGTAAATTGACTATTGATTTAGTTGGGGAAGCCAAGAAAACTTTTATGAAACGTTCTGATAATTTACTTTACCATCTTCGTGCACTACAAAAATCTTTTATCAATAAAACCACTCCTGAAAATACACTAGAAAATGCAGTCGAAAATGTTGAGATCATTGAAAAAATTTTGAAAACATAAATGCCGAATGAAAATATAAAAATAGCCTTAATTGTTGGTGGTGCTTCAGCGGAAAGAGAAGTGTCCAAAAGTACCGGAAAGAATATTTATGAAGCATTGCTGAATTTAAACTATCAAGTAAAAGTTATTGATCCGGCCTATGGAATTAATCAACCTGAAGAAGTTGAAAAGATATTTAGCGAAAAAGATTTTTCTGAAATAAACACTCAAAATTACGTAAGCTGTGTAAACTCAAAATTATTTGATAATATTGACGTTGTGTTTAATGCTTTGCATGGACCGTGGGGAGAAGACGGCACTATTCAATCACTATTTGAATTACGAGGAATAAAATATACCGGCTCTAAAGTTTTGGGTAGTGCACTTGCAATGGATAAAATGTTTTCTAAAATTTCATTCGAACATTTTAAAGTGAATACTCCCAAGTGGTTTGTAATTGAAAAAAATGAAAATGACCTTGAGAACATTTCACAAAAGATAAATTCCGAATTTGGTTTTCCGTGTGTGATAAAACCCAATAATCAAGGCTCAACAGTAGGTTTGACAATCTGTAAAAGTGAAGAGGAAGTAGAAGATGCAATCGTACTTTCACGTGAACATTGTGACAAAGCTTTAGTTGAAGAATTTATTAGCGGTTATGAATTAACAGTTGGAGTACTTGATAAAAAATGTTTTGAACCATTGGAGATAAAACCCAAAAGCGGTTTTTATGATTACGAAAGTAAATACACCCCCGGAATGAGTGAATATGAAGTGCCTGCTAATTTCCCGAAACAAGTTTTGGTAAATCTGAAAGATCAAGCTGAAAAAGCATTTATTGCTGTTGGGGCTTCAAACTATGCAAGGGTAGATTTCCGTTTATCTGAAGATCACGTTCCCTATTGCTTGGAAGTTAACACTTTACCGGGAATGACAAACACTAGCCTTTTACCAAAAGCAGCAAAAGTAGACGGAATTTCTTATGAACAATTGGTTGATAAAATTGTTAAGTTAGCACTGAGATGAAAAATCAAAAACCTATAGTTAAAAAAATATTAGTCTACGGATATTTTGCCCTAATTTTTTTCGGAGTAATCTTTTTGCTATTTAATGAAAACGGTATACTAAAATTTATTGAGTTAAAATCAGACATAGAAAAATTAGATGGTGAAATCAGCAGTGCGGAAGTAAATCTAAATAAGTTGTCTAGTGAAATTGATTCTTTGAAAAATAGTGAAGTGAAAATTGAACAAGTTGCGCGCGAAAAATATTTGATGAAAAGAGAAGATGAAAAAGGATTCAAAGTAGAAGATCAAAATTAGTTTTGTCAAGCAAGATTAACATACCGAATACCCCCCTGGCAGAGAGAGTAAGGCCAAAAACATTAGAAGATTTTCAAGGACAGGAACATTTGGTTGGTGAGGATAAACCATTATTTTCAATGGTTGAGAATGACACTATTACTTCCTTTATTTTGTGGGGGCCTCCGGGCACTGGTAAAACAACTCTTGCAAAAATAATTTCTGAAAAGACCGGTGCAGACTTTTTCAAAATTAATGCTGTTTCTGCCGGCGTTAAAGACGTCCGCAACGTAATTGAAATTGGAAAGAAGAATAACGAGTACTTCAAAAAAACTATTCTCTTTATCGATGAGATTCACAGATTCAATAAAGCACAGCAGGATGCATTATTGTCTTCAGTTGAATCCGGCGAAATAATTTTAATTGGTGCAACAACTGAAAATCCTTCCTTTGAAGTAATACCTGCTTTACGAAGCCGTGTAAGAATTTTTGTTTTAAACGAATTATCAAAGGATGATTTGGTAAACATTCTCAACTTCTCAATTGCGAACGATGAAGTTTTGAAACAGTTGAAAATTAAAATTACTGACGAAGAATATTTGATTTACCTTTCCGGTGGTGATGCACGAATAATGCTGAATGTTTTGGAGGCTGCTGTTTATCAAAAACTTGATGAAGAAGAAATTATAATTGATGAAGAACTGTTGAAAAATGTTGTTCAAAATAAAAATATAATTTACGATAAAGCAGGGGAAGAACACTATAATGTTATATCTGCTTTTATAAAAAGTGTGAGAGGTAGCGATCCCGATGCAGCTCTTTACTGGCTAGCTCGAATGCTTGAAGGAGGAGAAGATCCACTTTTTGTAGCGAGAAGATTAATTGTATTGGCTTCCGAAGATATTGGCAACGCTTCACCAAACGGGCTTGTTTTAGCTGAAGCAGCTTTTAGTGCGGTAGAAAAAATTGGAATGCCTGAAGGAAGAATTATTTTAGCACAGTGTACAACTTATTTGGCTTCAAGCCCAAAAAGCAATGCTTCGTATGCGGGCTTAAACAAAGCCTATAGTGATGTAAATAATAAAGAACTGTTTTCAGTACCACTTCATTTGAGAAACGCTCCAACCAAACTGATGAAAGAATTAAACTACGGGAAAGAATATCAGTACGCGCATGACTTCAAAGATAATTTTGTAAAGGATAGTTATTTCCCTGATGAAATGAAAGGGACACAATATTATTACCCGACAGAAAATGGGCAGGAAAAAAATCTAAAAGAGCGGTTGAAAAAACTTTGGAACGGAATTAAAAATTACAAATGACTTGCAGAATTTGCGGCAACTCTAAAAACAACTCTAATTATAAAATTAGAGAAATGCTGTTCGGAACAAGAGAAGTTTTCGAATACTTTCAGTGTTCAAAATGTCATTGCCTTCAAATAAAAGAATTTCCAAAAAATTTAGCAGAGCATTATCCAAAAAATTATTTGTCTTACGATCTCAAAAAAGAAAATTTCTTAAAAGAATATTTAAATAGCCGAAGAGATGGTTCTGCAATGGGCAAAAAATCTTTGCTTGGAAATTTTCTTCTAACCTTGATTGGTGATCCACCATATATTAAAAGACTGAAAAATGCAGAGATTAAAATAAATGACAATATTGTTGATGTCGGTTGCGGACATGGTTCATTAATTTACAGAATGAAAAATGCCGGATTCGAAAATGTTTTCGGAATTGATCCTTTCATCGATAAAGACATAAAGTATGATAACGGATTAAAGATTTACAAAAAGACTATTTTTGAACTAAAAGACAAATTTGATTTGGTTTCTCTTTTTCACGTTTTAGAACATATGGAAGACCAGTTTGAGATTTTGCAAAAAATTCATTCATTATTAAATGAAAAGAAATATGCGTTTATTGGTATTCCTATCGTAGACTCGCTTTCGTGGAACAAATACAAAGAGAATTGGATTAGTTTGGATGCACCCAGGCATTTTTATTTACATTCTCTTAAAAGTATAAAAATTGTTGCAGAAAAATGTGGATTCAAAATAGAAAGAATTGAATACGACTCTTATGGAACTCAGTTTTGGGGAAGCGAACAATACGAGAATGACATAGCCTGGTATGATGAAAATTCTTATTTCGTTAATCCCGTTAAATCAAAATACACAGAAAAAGAAATAAAAGAATTTGATAAAAAAGCTGAAGAAGTTAATAATGAAAAAATGGGGGATAGGGCTCTTTTCTACTTACAGAAGATTTAGAGTTTCACAAACATCTTTCCCGGAAGTTGTTTTACCAACCCTTTGAATTCAAGAGAAAGTAAATAAACCAAGCAATCACTTGTATTGATCTTAGTCTCATCTGCAATTTTATCTATGTGAAACGGATCAGCATTTAATGTGTCGTAAATTTTTTCTTCAAAGAGGTTTAATTCGATGTTGAGTTTTTTAGTTTCCAGTTTTTCTTTTGCTTTTTGCAACAACGGTAATTCTTCCAAAACATCATCTACATTTGTAACTAATTTTGCATTGCCTTGCTGAATCATTCTGTTTGTACCTTCACTCTGGTTAACTCCAAGGTTACCCGGCACTGCAAAAACTTCTCTGTTTTGTTCAAGTGCAAAAGCTCCGGTTAGCATTGCACCGCCGTTGTGTTTGGTTTCAATAATCAATGTTCCCAAAGACATCCCGGAAATTATCCTGTTCCTTCTAGGGAAGTTTTGCGCATCCGGCTGAGTCCCGAGCTTATATTCTGATATTACTGCTCCGTTTTCACAAATCTGCTCAAACAACTTTTTATTTTCCGGAGGATAAATAACATCCAAACCTGATCCAATTACCGCTATAGTTTTACCACCATTTCTTATTACTGTGTTTTGAGCAACGGAATCAATTCCTCTAGCCATTCCGCTAATTATGCAAATGCCTTTTTCAACTAATTCTTTAGAAAATCTTTCTGTCTGAACTTTACCGTAATTCGTTGGATTTCTTGTTCCAACAATTGCAATTGAATTTTCCTTTAGTATTTCGGAATTACCTTTATAATATAAAATAAGTGGAGGATCATAAATTTGTTTAAGTAGCGGATGAAATTCTGGGTCAAATACTGTGAACAACTTAACATTTTCTTTTGATATAGCTTCTATTTCTTCATCTGCTAGATATTTGAATTCGTGTATTTTGTCGAAAGCTTTTAAGAGGTTATTTGCTGATGAAATACCAAATCCTTCGATCGAAGCAATTTGGTTAAAACCTAGGTCAAAAATTTCGGATAGATTATTTGTTTTTCTAATTAGATTCAGAACTTTTACATTGCCGAATCCTTCAACTGAAAGCAGAAGCTTTAGCTTAACAAAATTGTCGTATTGAGTTTTGTTCAATTTATTTATTCGGTTACTTCGTAGTCGTCAACTACTGCAACAATAATTGAATTAATTGGAGCGTTTGCATGTCCGAGTATTTGCTCAACCGCATCTCCTTCCTGTGCTACTAAAACAGTATCGCCAATGCCGGCATCTAAAAAGTCAATTGCAATAACGTCTTCTTTATCTATGAAATTACCCTTGAGGTCTGTTGGGTGAACCAATAAAAGCTTATGAGATTTTAAATAGCTGTTTTTTTGTGTGGATACAATATTGCCTTTTACTTTGCCTAAAAACATGGCAATGCTATTCTTGAGATTTCTTTTTCTTAAATAAAATAGCAAGAGGGAAAATGATCAAATATGCAATTAGTAAAACTATTGGCGAAATATGAAGCGAAACGGGGTTATCATAAGGTCCTTGAGACATAAGTAAAAAGCCAACTATCACAATTACAAGACCTACACCTAAAATGATATAATTTTCTTTTGTCCAGTAATCTTTAAATGGTGAAACGAATGCTTGTTTTTCTTTTTTAATCTTTCTTTTTACTTTCGCCATTTTACAAACCGTGTATGTTAAAATAAAAAGCCCAGTGTTGGGGGGTGACACTGGGCAACTCAATTTCTTAAGATCAATTAAGATCTCTTAAGAGTTAATGTCAAATATAATCTAAGAAGAGTAGTTTGTCAAGTCTTAAAATTTATTGATTACTTTTGAATTTGATAAACAATCTTACGAATTGTATCAAATTGCAAGTAAGGATATTCTTCTCTTAAAGCATCAATTGCTTCACTTGCTGAAACTCTGTTTGAACGAAGCTGTTTGAATTTCTTTCTAATTTGATAATCTCTTACTGACTTCTCATTTATTAATCCTCTGCTATTTAAAAGATCATAAATGTCGTCGTTAATTAAATCAGATAATGGATTGTTATGTGATTCATTTTGATTTGGACTTATCATTGGGTCCCCCTTTGTATTTTGTTAATGAAATAAAGTAAAACTTTTGTGCCTCCCAGTAGCATAAGCCAATACAATTATTTCGATAGCTAAAATAATTATCTCATATGCCATATCAATAACCCTTTTGGGTCATTTTATGGTACATGTAATAAAATGGTGCTATTAATGATGTTTTTGACAACTCCACAACTTTTTAAAAGAATTTTAAAACTTTTTTGTTTTTTTGTTTGCTTTTTTAAAAACAGGGTAGTAACTTTTGAATCTGTGTTCATTTACACTTTGTTCTAAACATTTTGATACGACGCACTAAGAAAAACGAAAAAATATTTGAAAATATTTTGATACGTGCTTGACAAATAAGAAAGAAACACTTATGTTTGAAGTCCGTCTCAAATGAGACAATGTTCTGAAACAAAAGTTCTTTGAAAGAGTGAGTGACTAAAGTAAAACTTTAGGATTCCAAGTAAGGTTACACGAATTTTATACTTAGATATACAACGGAGAGTTTGATCCTGGCTCAGGACGAACGCTGGCGGCGTGCTTAACACATGCAAGTTGAACGAAGCGATTTTGAGATTACTTGAGATTGACTGAGTAGCGGACGGGTGAGTAACGCGTGAGCAACCTGCCTTTGTGAGGGGGACAACAGCCGGAAACGGCTGCTAATACCGCATAAGGCCACGGTATTGAGTGATACAGTGGTAAAAGAATTATCGCACAAAGATGGGCTCGCGTCCCATTAGATAGTTGGTGAGGTAACGGCTCACCAAGTCGACG
>JANQIV010000129.1 GCA_028282005.1 Melioribacteraceae bacterium
TAGAGAAGAAAATTTAGAAAAGAAATATGACCTTGTTATTCAAAAAGAAAAGGATAACAAAGTATCTGATAAAAAGATTGCGGAACAAACTGAATTTATAAAGAATAAACAAACAGAATTAGATAATTTACTGGTTGAGCAGAATGTTAGACTTGAAAAAATTGCCGGTTTAACATCTGAAGAAGCTAAAAAAATGCTCATGGAAAATATGATCCACGAAGCAAAAAATGAAGCTTCTCAGCAAATCAAAGATATTCGCGATCAGCTAAAAGTTGAAGCGAAAAAAGAATCACAAAAGATTATTATTCAGGCTATTCAAAGAACTGCCGTAGACCACTCAGTTGAATCTACCGTTTCCGTTGTTCAAATTCAAAGCGATGAAATGAAAGGTCGCATTATTGGCCGTGAAGGTAGAAACATACGCGCTTTTGAATCTGCAACCGGAATTGATGTTATTGTTGATGATACACCTGAAGCTGTTATTCTTTCAGGTTTTGATCAATTCAGAAGGGAAGTAGCAAGGCTTGCTCTCGAAAAACTAATTTCGGACGGAAGAATTCACCCGGCAAGAATTGAAGAAGTTGTTCAGAAAGTTCAGGAAGAACTTGAAGAAGAAGTTCGCCGCGAAGGTGAAAATACTCTTATTCAACTTGGTATTCACAACATGCACCCTGAATTATTAAAGCATGTTGGAAAAATGAAATACCGCTCAAGTTACGGACAAAACCTTTTGCAGCACAGTATTGAAGTAGGCTTTTTAACTGGTATTATGGCTGCTGAATTAGGCCTTGATGTAAACATGGCTAAACGTGCCGGATTGCTACACGACGTTGGTAAAACTGTTGATAAAAATGTTGAAGGTCCACATGCACTTGTAGGATACGATTTAGCTAAAAAATATAAAGAGCATCCGATTGTAATTAATGCAATTGGTTCTCACCACGAAGATATTGAAATGGAACACGCGATAGCACCACTTGTGCAAGCTGCGGATGCAATTAGCGGTGCCCGACCTGGTGCACGTAGAGAACCTCTTGAAAGTTATGTTAAAAGATTGGAAAATCTTGAAACTCTTGCTAAATCTTTCGAAGGCGTTGCGAAAACTTATGCAATCCAAGCTGGTAGAGAAGTTCGTGTTGTTGTTGAGCCTGATAAAGTTGATGATAACTTTTCAGATCAATTAGCTTATGATATTGCTCAAAAGGTGCAGGAGGAAATGGAATATCCTGGGCAAATTAAAATCACAGTAATCAGAGAAGTTAGAAAGATTGCGTATGCCAAGTAATTTGGTAATCCATAAATAAATATTAAAAATGTCATTCTGAATTTTAGAATGGCATTTTTTATTTTAAATGTACTATGAAAAAAATAAAAATTGCTATTACGGGAAATATCGGATCAGGCAAATCTTCAGTTGCTGAAATAATTGAAGGAATGGGCTACGAAGTTATCAAAGCAGATGATGTGTCAAAAGATCTTTACATAACTAATGAGAAAGTAAAAAAGAGAATAATTGAGAACTTTGGTAACGAGAGCTACATTGATGGGAAACTAAATAGGTCATATTTAGCAGAGAAAGTTTTTTCAAGTGAAGAAAACATAAAAAAGATTAATGAAATCCTACATCCGCCGACAATTAGCAAAATAAATTGGCTGATGAAAAAAGCATTAGAAAAAAAGGATTTGGTTTTTACGGAAGCTGCTTTGATCTATGAAGCAGAAATGGATGCAAATTACGATTATGTTTTGGTTGTTGCTGCAGATGATGAAATTCGAAAAGGAAGAATCATTAAAAGGGATAATACAGATGAAACCAGTTTTTGGGGAAGGGATTCGAAACAAATCCCTCAAAAAGAGAAGATTCAACTGGCTTCTTTCGTAATCGAGAACAATTCTTCTCTTGACCACTTAAAAAACAAAACAAAGTTTGTCATTAACCTAATTATTCAGATAAATTTTCAAAATAATTTAAAAAGATGACAGTGTCTTACTTGATTTGATGAAAATCTTGAATTAAATTTAACCCGTCAAAATTACGGAGTTACGAAGTGAATATATTAAATTCTGCCATAGTAAATTTTGTTAAAGTTCTTCCCAAATCAGTAGTTTATTTATTCGCAAAAAAATACATTGCCGGAATTACTTTACAAGATGCGGTTAACGCAACAAAAGAATTAAATGCCAAAGGCATAATGGCTACAATGGATGTTTTAGGTGAGTCAATTACTTCCAAAGAAGAAGCTATCGCTGCTCAAAAGGAATGTTTGGAAACATTAGATGCGATTAAAGATAATAACCTTGATGCAAATCTCTCAGTAAAACCAACTCAAATGGGATTGATGTTAGACGAAGAATTTGCTTATGAAATATTTGATGAAATCGTTGGCAAAGCTAACGAAATGAATAACTTTGTCCGCATCGATATGGAAGATACACCAACGACTGATAGAACCATAAGGTTATATAATAGGCTAAAAGAAAAATACAAAGGTGTTGGAATAGTAGTACAGGCTTATTTGAAACGAACAATGGATGATGTAATTGAGTTAAACAAGAATGGTGCACACTACAGATTATGTAAAGGTATTTACGTTGAACCGGCTGAACTTGCTTACAAAGACAGACAAAAAGTTCGTGATAATTTCTTAGATGTTTTAAGAAGAATGTTTGAAGACAGAAAGTATGTCGGCATAGCAACTCATGATGATTATCTGGTTGAGGGAGCATATGAGTTAATCAAAGAAATGAATATGCCGAAAGAAAGTTATGAATTCCAAATGCTTTATGGTGTTAAAGAAAACTTGAGAGATAAGGTACTTAACGATGGTCATAGAATTAGAATTTATGTTCCTTACGGCGAACAATGGTATGCTTATTCTGTGAGAAGATTACAAGAAAATCCTGCGTTAGCATGGTATATAACTAAGAGCATATTTTTACCGAACGGATGATATATTTAGGAATTGAAAGTTCTTGCGATGAAACTTCGGTTGCTGTTGTTTCAGAAAATAAAATACTTGCTAACCTGGTTTCATCGCAGGATTTTCATAAAGATTACGGCGGAGTAGTACCGGAACTATCAAGCAGAGCCCATCTTGAAATAATTTCCCCACTTGTAAAACAAGCAATAAAAAAAGCTTCAATCGATTTAAATGATATTGACGTAATTTGTGCAACGGCTGGTCCTGGTCTAATTGGAGCTTTGCTGGTTGGACTTACATTTGCAAAAGGGTTATCGCTATCACTCAACAAACCATTTATTCCGGTCAACCATATTGAGGGTCATATTTTCTCCGGATTTTTAATGAAACAAAAACCTGAATTTCCAATGCTTTGTCTAGTTGTAAGCGGCGGACATACTTTACTACTAAATGTAAAAAGTGAATCTGAAATTTATAAGCTGGGTACGACTATCGACGATGCTGCCGGAGAAGCTTTCGATAAAGTTGCAAAGATGCTTGGGCTTGAATACCCCGGCGGACCGAGTATTCAAAAATACGCAGCAAAAGGAGATGAAGACAAAATCAAGTTCCCAATCTCCCAATTAAAGAATGAATTTGGTTTTTCTTTTAGTGGACTGAAAACTGCGGTATTACGTTATGTGCAAAAGGAACATCTCGAATCAAAAAATATACAAAAAGAAGATTTACAAGATATTACAGCTTCCTTTCAAAAAGCAGTTATTGAAGCATTGAAACAAAAAACCGACAAAGCTTTATCAATTCAGGATTATAATAGCCTTTCGCTAGTTGGTGGAGTTGCTGCTAATCAAAAATTAAGAGATGCTTTTCAAGAACTTTCTGAAAAACATAATGTAAAACTGATTATTCCGGATTTGGAGTTTTGTGGTGACAATGCAGCAATGATTGCTCATAGGGGAATGCAGTTGCACAAATCGGGAAAGAAATTTTCTTTAACACACAATGCTTTTGCAAGTATTCCGGAAGGTACTTTTCGTTAAAAACTTTTATCTTTGTGAATGAACAAACCGATAATAACTATTATTCCAAATAAAAAGAAGTTATCAGAAAATGATTACTACATCATTGCCACCGTCTTCGGGTTTATCTTCGGTAGTCTTCTTTACGTTTTTTTTACCCCAAATTATTTTGGTGATAACGGAAAGAAGACTGAAATTGATATTCCGAACGGCTCTTCGTTTATAAAAGTAGTTGATATGCTTTATGATAAAAAAATAATCCCAAATAAAACAAACATGAAAATTGCCGGTTTTCTTTACGGAGCTGAGAGAAAAATAAAAGCGGGCCGCTACGAAATACCGAACGGATTAAGTTACATGCAGTTAACCAACCTTTTAACAAAAGGGGGAACTGAACCACAATTATTAGTTACAATTCCTGAAGGCATTTGGCAGCATAATCTTGCAAAAATATTACGAGTGGAATTAAATATTGATTCAACAGAATTTATGAAGTTGAGTAGTGACAAAATATTTTTGGAACGATATGAAATTGAAGCAAATGCTATCGAAGGATATTTGCTCCCCGAAACTTATTACTTTCACGAAAATATGACTGCCGAAGAAGTTATAATAAAACTCAAATCTGAAATGGATGATATTTTTGATGACGAAGCCATGAAGCGAATGGAAGAACTGAAAATGACTAAACATGAAATTCTAACACTAGCGTCTATCATCGATGGTGAGTCAAATGTTTTGGAGGAATTTCATAAGATCTCCGGTGTGTATCATAACAGATTGCGAAAAGGAATAATGCT
>JANQIV010000208.1 GCA_028282005.1 Melioribacteraceae bacterium
CGCTTATCCGTCACATTTCCCGGATAGTCTCACAGAAGTAATTGCAAATAATGAAAAAATTTGTAATTATGTTGATATTCCTTTACAGCATATTTCAGATAATGTTTTGAAATCTATGCGGAGAGGAATTACAAAACGAAGAACAGTTGAAATGTTGAGTAATTTAAAAAAGAAAATTCCAAATATTGCTTTGCGAACAACATTTATTTCCGGATATCCGAACGAGACAGAAAAGGATTTTGAAGAGTTGTGTGAATTTGTTAAAGAGTTTGAGTTTGACAGATTTGGTGTTTTTAATTATTCACCGGAAGAAAACACCGTAAGTTTTGATTTGGGCGATCCAATTCCAGACGAAATAAAAGAAGAAAGGAAAGCAAATCTAATGGAAATTCACAAAGATATTTCAGAGAAAAAAAATGCTGAATTAGTAGGGGGTAAATTAAAAGTACTCATTGACGATTTTAGCGAAGATTATTACTTTGCGAGAAGTGAAAGAGACGCACCTGAGGTCGATTGCGAAGTCCTCATTAAACCTGGGGACAAAAAATATAATATTGGTGAATTTTGCACCGTCGAGATTGTTGATCATAATGAATATGATCTGATCGCAAGATAAATTTTAATCGGGGGATTAACAAAATGAAATACTTAATTACTTTGCTTCTATTTTTGGCACCGCTAATTGCACAGGTGGAAGAATCAAAAGGAAGCTCTCCATATAAAACATATCCTGGTTTTTTCCTTGATCTGAATAACTACAAAGGCACTGTGGAAGGAAAAACCAGAGTAGACCTAATGGTACAAGTACCATTTGAAAATCTTCAATTCATTAAAAAGCAAAAAGCTTATGAAGCTAAATATAGTATTCATGTTAAGTTTGAGGAAAAAAATACTGACAAAATTATTATAGACAGCAAATGGATTGAAACAATAAAAGCAAAATCTTTTTCTGAAACTGAGAATAAAGCGAACTTCAATTTCAGTTATAGAAAATTTGACATCGTTCCCGGCAAATACAGTTTAAGATGCGAAGTTACAGATAAAGATTCTAAAAAAAGTTTCATCTTTGAGGCAACTGCAAATGTTTTTGAATATGACGACTCAGTAAATGTTAGTGATATTCTTTTAGTTTCAAAAATTATTAAAGATGAAAAAGGACAACGGGTAATTCCAAATATAAACAGAAAAGTTACAACTGCCGATTCAAGTGTTGCTTTTTATTATGAAATCTACTCCGACGTAGAAAGAGATATTGCCGTAAGATATTATGTAAATGATAAAAACGGAAAAGAAGTTTTTAAAGAGATGGAAACATATACTCTAAATACCGGGACAAATAAAATATTCCACTCTATTGATAATAAAGAATTTAAGTTGGGTCCGCACAGAATTTATGCTGAAATTAAAAACGATGTATTTGATATTATGACAGTAGCTTCAAAAAATTTCCATTCCAAAATTAAAGGATTCCCGGATTCAATTCATGACCTTGACTTGGCAATTGAGCAAATGCAATATATTGCAACAGGTTCTGAAATTGACCTAATAAGAGAAGCTCCAAACGAAACTAAAAAAATTGAAAGGTTCAACGAATTCTGGAAACTTCGTGATCCTTCTACATTCACAAATGAAAATGAAGTGTTCTTAGAATACTACAGAAGAATAGAGTACGCTAACTTACACTTTGGTAATTACTTCAAAGGCTGGCGTTCTGATATGGGAATGGTTTATGTTACATTAGGACCTCCAAGCGCAGTTGAAAGGCATCCGTTTGACATGGGCGCAAAGCCTTATGAAATTTGGGAATATTACCACTTAAACAGGAGCTTTGTATTTGTTGATCAAACCGGATTTGGTGATTATAGATTGACTTCTTCTCCTTATGGCGAATGGTTTAGATACAGACAATAATAAGGAATAAACTTTGGTTTTAACAGTAACAATCAATCCTTTACTCGAACGAAGATTGTTCTTTAAAAAAATTGAATACGGTAAAGTAAACCGAAGCTACAACGAAGTTTTTAAGACAGGCGGCAAAGGCATAAATGTCAGCCGCCAGTTGAATCACCTCAAAATAAAAAATCAAGCATACTTACCTCTTGGTGGAACTAACGGAAAAATTTACAGAGAAATTCTTAAACAAGAAAAAATCGATTTCATTTATCAGCCGACAAATAATGAAACACGTCACGGCTTTTTAACAATTGAAGAATCACAAAATAATTTAACTTCCTACTTTTCTCTTAATGCTGAATTATCTCCTAAAGAAGTTGATCAGTTTAAAGCTCGTTTAGATAAAATGATTCAGAATTGTTCAACAGTCGTTTTTGCTGGTTCGTCACCTTGTGAATCAGCAAACGAAATTTTCCCTTACGGAATTGAGCTTGCGAATAAACATGACAAAATTTCAATACTCGATACTTACGGAAACCATTTATCTGACTGCATTGAACAGAAGCCGTTTGTAATTCACAACAATATTGAAGAATTGAACTCTTCTCTAAAAATGAATATTAAAACAGATTCCGATAAAGAAGAATTTCTGTCTGAGCTTTATTGCAAAGGTATCAAAATGGCTTTTCTAACTGATGGTCCAAATGATACATTCACTTCAAAATTTGATTTCCATTACAAGATTAAAAATCCGGTTGTAAAAGAAGCTGACCCAACAGGCAGCGGTGATGCTTTTGTTGCGGGAATTATTTACGGATTAGAAAAGTCTTTAATTTATGAAGATACTATAAAATTTGCATCTGCTTTAGGTGCAGCAAATGCTTCTAAAATGGATGTCTGCAATGTAATAAATGATGAAATCAATTTATTTAAAGATAAAGTTAAAATTTTTACATTGGGTAAAAAAATGAAGATCATTGATGACTCGCCCACCATTTAAATTAATTTATATACTAATATTTTTTGTCAAAATTTTTCCACAGCAAACGACAACCTTAAATATAATCGGGAATGAACGTTTTTCAGATGAACAATATTCAAATTGGATTCAGCTTTTATCAATAAATTCAACAAATTCTAATGCAGATTCCATCAAATCAAAAATTGGTTTTAACTTAAGGGAGAATGGCTACTACAATTACACTTTTGGCGAGATAAAAAAAACACTTTCGGACGATTCTTCAAAATATGAAATAGAGTTTTCAATTCAAGAAAATGAACCAACTTTTGTAAACAAGATTAATATTGAAAATATTGATTCCACATTCACCGGAGATATAAACTTAATTTTACTTCAACTTGATGGGCAAATTTTCACCAAACAAATTGTTGAAAAAACAATTACGGAAATAATTCAATTTTATGATGATAACGGCTACCCATTCGTTTCAATTGAAATCAAATCTGTATTCTTTTTTTATGACTCAACAGAAAACAAAAATCTAGCTGATATTTCTTTGTCATTACAAAAAGGCGAGAACAGCATCATTAAAAAAATTGAAATCGCCGGAAATGATAAAACCAAAAGTGATGTTATAATCAGAAATCTCAGATTGCGTGAAAGCGAAACTTTTAATGATGAGCTAGTGGAAGAACTGCCAAAAAGATTAAATAGACTCAAGTTTTTTGAGCCGGTTCAATCACCAGGGTTTTACATTAATTCAGATAACGAAGGTGTGCTGCAAATTTCTGTAAAAGAAATTCAGACAAACAACTTTGACGGTATCGTTGGTTTCGTTCCTTCAAATAATGAAAATGAGAGCGGATTTTTTACCGGATTTGTTAATATCTCCTTACGCAACTTATTTGGGACAGGCAGAGCTGCACTAATCCGCTGGGAACAAGAAGATCAAAACTCGCAAGAACTTGAATTGAAGTATCTCGAACCGTGGCTATTTGATTATCCTTTCAATATTTCTTTCGGATTATTTCAGCGCAAACAAGATTCAACTTATGTGCAAAGGAATTTCAATTCTGAAATAGAATTTCTTGCTACAGAAAGTTTATCAGCGTCTTTTTTATTTGAAAGCGAATCTACAATTCCTTCCGAAAATGACTCCGAAATTTTCACTGTTTACAACTCATCAGTTATTTCTACTGGCGTAAACTTGGCAATTGATACTCGGGACGACCTGCTCTCACCCACTTCAGGAATCCGTTTTGTAAATTCATACTACTTCCGCTCCAAAAGTATTAATGGCCCCGATGAATTTATTTTTGAAAATACTCAAACCAAAATTAATCATCAGCGCTTTGAAGTTGATCTGAGTTTATTTTTTCAATTATTTAGTAGACAAATTTTATCAATTGGATTACATGGCAAAGAAATGCGAGGCGACTCCTTTGAGGTGAGCGACTTATACAGACTAGGAGGGGCTAATACTTTACGCGGTTATCGCGAAAGCCAGTTTCTCGGCAATAGAGTTTTTTGGTCAAATCTTGAATATAGATTTTTACTAACAAAGCGCTCTTTCTTTTATCCGTTTTTAGACACAGGCTATTATCTGCGAAATGCTGATGAACAAAGAAACATTTTAGAATTATCAGAATTTAAGTTTGGGTATGGATTAGGCATAAACATTGAAACAGCTTTAGGAATTCTCGGCGTAAGTTATGCTTTGGGCGAAGGAGATGGATTCAGTGAAGGCAAAATTCACTTCGGTTTGGTTAACGAATTTTAAATCAATATTACTTTAGCAACTTCAACAAGTAGTGAAGGTTTCTTGGCAAGGGCTGTCATGAAAAGTTTATTTAATGTTCTATCTTCAGGTTTGTGTTTTATCATTTTGTGGAAAATCTCATTGAACTCTTCATCAGAAATTTTAAAAAACTCTTCTTTTATTTTATCTAAAATTAGATGAAGCTTACCCCGTTTTTTATTCCACTCTTTTTTGTAATTGTGAATCAAGCTCAAGTCATTTTTTTTGATTGCTTCGCCTGCAACTTTTCCGGCAATACTTCCGCCAATCATTCCACTTCCGATACCGCCGCCAGTTAATGGATTTACCTGTCGGGCAGCATCTCCGGCTAACATAATGCCATCACCCGTAATTTCATCTAAAGTTACAGAGCAAGGAACACCACCGGCAACTTGAGTTAATATTGAAGCATCAGGGAAAAACTTTTCCATCTGTTCATTCATATATGAAAGAGAAGAACGCTTTTTACAATGGTCTCCACTTACTCCCAAACCAACATTTGCAATATTTTCACCTTTGGGGAAGACCCAGAAATATCCACCTGGAGCATAATTCGTTCCTAAGTAAAATTGAAGCGCATCCTGTGGAGCATTTACATTTGAGGCAGTCACTTGAAAGCATGATTCCATATCCCTGAAGTCGATGTGGGTTTTTAATCCTGCCCATCTCCCCACTCTTGACTCTACTCCGTCTGCTGCAATTACTATCTTTGACTTAATTTCAATTTTTTCACCACGGTATTCAACTTTTACCCCGCAAACTTTCCCGTCTTCCAAAATTAAATCATAAACATAAGCACGAGTTAAAATTTCAGCACCGGCAGTTGAAGCAGTTTTCGCAAGTTCATAATCGAAAATTCTGCGTTCAAGCATATAGCCTTTCACTTCTCCAAAATCAAAAACAACTTCCGTCCCGTCAGGGGCGTAAACAACAAATTTTGAAATTTCAGCTACAACCCATTTTGGATCAGGGTCTATAAATTGAATTAAATTTCTTTTTGTAATTGCTTCGCCACATCTTACCGGATAACCAACGTCTCTGTCCTTCTCAAGCATCAACAGACTTGCACCCTGTTCACTGGCATATCTCGCTGCCATTGAACCGGCAGGTCCGGCACCAACAACAATTATGTCATATTCTTTTTTCATTAAACAGCTTTACGTAATTCTTGTTTGAGTCATTTCGAACCGAACGAAGTGAGTGTGAAAAATCTTAAAATTTGAGTTAGAGATTTCTCACCCCGATAAATCGGGGATTCGAAATGACAATAAAATTCTATACTTCAATTCCATCTTTATTAAATTTTATAACTTCAATCGGGCAAGACCAAATGCACTTTGAGCAATTGGTACATTTCGGATCAATAATTTTTATTTCAGCTTCTTTTAACTCTATGGCATCTTCAGGACATACCCCAACGCAAGCTCCGCAGAAATCACATTTATCCGGTAAAATCTCAATCATGAGCTTGCCTTTTTTCGCCATTCGAAACATATTAAATCTAAATTATCCTTAATTTTGGATCAAAATATACTAATCCCTTTAATGATAACAAACTTTAACGGACCGATAGTCTGAAATGAATTTCAATTTTATCAAATCAATAATACTAATAAGCCGCCCGATAAATTTTACAATAACATTTGTTGCTGTAATAATCTCAGGATTATTGGTGAGCAGCAATATTGATTCGAGTTTAATTTATGCCGCCTTTTCTTTAAGCTTTGCTTGTGCAGCTGGAAATATTATTAACGATATTTTCGATTTAGAGATTGATAAAGTCAATAAACCCAATCGTGTTCTGCCAAGTGGCAAACTTTCGATTTCGCAGACCTATTCAATTTATTTCATTTTTCTTGCTATTTCCTTGTTGTTAGCATTCAATAATGGAATTAGTTCAATTTTATTTTTGATTATCATAAACATACTGCTGTATTTGTACTCTGCATTTCTGAAAAAAATAATTTTGATCGGGAATATTACTGTGGCTTTTCTAACATCATCAGCATTGCTTTATGGAGCAATGGTCTATGAGAATATTAGCATTGGGTTGATTCCGGCAGGGTTCGCTTTTTTAATCAATTTAATACGTGAAATAATAAAAGATACTGAAGACATCACAGGAGATAAACAATTTAGCGTAATTACTTTTCCTCAAAAATTTGGGATTAAAAAATCAGTAAACCTATCAGCCTCACTAATTATTTTTATTGGCACTCTTTCAATATTCCCTTTTTTTTTCGATATATATAAAATTGAATATTTCATAATTATCATGCTTTTGGTCAATGTACTCTTCGTTTATTCGATTAAATTGCTACTTCAAAAAGAAAAAAACAATTCCTTTTCAAAAGTCAGCACAATTCTTAAACTAAACATGATTTTCGGATTAATCGCTATCTATGCAGGTTCGTAATGAAAGATTTTGACAATTCTTTTTTAGACGAAAATATAAAATACCTTTGCGGTGTTGACGAAGCTGGTAGAGGACCATTAGCCGGGCCAGTTGTAGCCGCAGCAGTTATCTTCGATAAAGATGTTTTGATTGAAGGAATTAACGATTCAAAAAAATTGACTGAGAAAGAAAGAGAACACTTATTTGATGAAATAAAAAGCAAAGCACTTTCATTTGGAATCGGAATTATTGACGAAAAAGAAATAGACGAAATAAATATTCTCCAGGCAACATTCAAAGCTATGGAAAAAGCATGCACTTCTTTAAGTGTTTCATCTGATATAATTTTGATTGACGGAAACAAATCTTTTAAAACTGATGTGCCCGCACTTACCATTATCAAAGGGGATGCAAAGTCTTTTGCAATTGCTGCTGCTTCAATTCTGGCAAAAGTTACTCGGGATAAAATTATGGTTGAAGCAGCGAAAAAGAATCCACATTATTTTTGGGAAAAAAACAAAGGCTACGGAACTAAACAACATATTGACGCTATTAAAAATTACGGTCCATCCAACTTACACCGCAAATCCTTTTTAGGAAATATCATTTCCTAATGATTTTTAAGAAAAAATAAAATTCATACCAGATATACACTCTTAGATTAAAATTGTTTTATATTTTGATTTTTTTATTTGTGACTATTGAATATTTCTCATGATTTTATATCTTAATGAACTCTTTAATATTATAGTGATTGAACAATAAGAAATGAATGATTATAAACTGAGAGGAATAATTTGATGGATATTGATGCATTTAAAAAAAGTATGTCAACGAAGTATTTCTTTCTTTTTTTGATCCTCGCAGTGTTATTAACAATTACCGGATATTATTATTACGAAAAAAGGAAGGAATTAATAAAAGCTGAAAAATATAACGAATTAACAGCTATAACAGAATTAAAAATCGATCAAATATCCAAATGGCGTGAAGAAAGAATAAATGATGGGAAAGCTATTCTTTATAATGCTCTAGTTATTGATGGCATCACAAAATTTGTATCAAACCCTGCCGATCTTACTCAAAGGAACAAAATAGAATCATGGTTCTCATCACTAAAAAAACTTTATGACTACAAAAACGTTTTTCTTATTGACTCAGAAGGACAAACTCTTATAAAAACTAATAAAAGCGTTGACGACAAATACACGAATCATCACTTGCTTTTCCACCCGCAAAAAGGTGAGGTTATTTTTTCAAATTTACACAAAAATAATGAAGAGAATATTTTTATAGATCTAATAATACCTTGCTTTAATGACGATACTTACATCGGATCAATTATTGCTCAAATTGACCCAAACGAATTTTTGTTTCCGCTAATTCAAACTTGGCCAACTCCAAGTAAAACTTCTGAATCACTTATTATTAGGAGAGACGGCGATAACATTCTTTTCTTAAATGAATTACGACACAGAAAAAACACCGCATTAACGTTAAAGATAACTATTACCCAGGAAGATCTTCCGGCAGCTAAAGCCGCTCTGGGCATTGAAGGAATGGTGGAAGGAAAAGACTATAGAAAAGTTGACGTACTTGCAAGCGTTAATAAAATACCATCTTCGCGATGGTTTATGGTTACAAAAGTTGATGCTAACGAAATTTTCGCCCCAATTCAAATATTAGCGAATCAATTAATCTTTGTTTTAATCCTTGTAATTATTACCGTCGCGGGAATTATAACTTCAATTTGGAGACACCAAAGATCACTTCAATATAAAAAACAGTATAAACTTGAAGCCGAAAAAAATGCTCTTACAAAACGCTACGAGTATTTAACAAAACACGCAAACGACATTATTTTGCTTACTGATTCACATGGTAAAATAATTGAGGCGAATGAAAGAGCTCTCTCCTTTTATGGATATACAATTGATGAATTAAAAAAAGTTTCGCTTTCGGAAATACGTTTGTCTTCAAACAAAAGCAGTTTGAGAAAAACACTTGAGGCAATAAACGCAGCTGACGGGAAAACTTACGAAGCTATACACATTAACAAAGACGGAGAAGAAATCCCAGTTGAAATAAGTGCCAGACTTATTACAATCGATAATAAAAACTTTTTCCAAGCCATCATACGTGATATTTCCGAACGCAAAGAAGCAGACAGAAAATTAAAACACCTCAATACACTTTATGCAACGTTAAGTCAAGTTAATCAAACAATATTACATTCGGCCCGTATACAGGATTTATTTGACCAGTTATGCAAAGTTATGATTGAATACGGTAATTTTCAGTTTTCACTAATAGGTTTAGTAAATAGTAAAAACAAACAAATTGAATTAGCTTCTTTTAGCGGACTGGCAAATGGATTTGGGAAATGGCTAATTAACG
Organism: Melioribacteraceae bacterium; assembly: GCA_028282005.1. Classification (GTDB taxonomy): domain Bacteria; phylum Bacteroidota; class Ignavibacteria; order Ignavibacteriales; family Melioribacteraceae; genus JANQIV01. Next base: position 9,445 of record JANQIV010000208.1, read on the forward strand.
AAACCAATGTTCAAACTGAAGGATTCAACCCTATAAAAAAAGCAATAACCAACAATAAACTTACAACTGTTAATAACTATGATACCTTTAAGGGAAATGACAAGCTAAAATTCGAAATAACCAAAAGAAACTTCAAGTCAAGTATTGCTGTCCCGTTGCACCTAAACAAAAGAGTTGTGGGAGTTTTAAGCATTTTTTCAAAAGATAATATTCTCTTTGACCGAAGCGAAATTGAGCTGATAAAAGAAATAGCCTCAGATATTTCTTACGCTTTGGAAAAATTTGAAAGCGAAAAAAAGCATAGAGATGCTGAGAAAAAAATTCGGGAAAATGAAAGACAATTATCCACACTTTTGGGAAATCTTCCGGGCATAGCTTACAGATGCAAGAATGACCGTGACTGGACAATGCAATTTATAAGTGCCGGATGCTACGAACTAACCGGCTATCAAGCAGACGAAATAGTAAACAATGAAGTTATTTCATATAAAAATTTGATTTATACTGACGACAGAGAAAGAGTAGTTGAACAAATCACCCCTTCACTTAACAATAAAGAAGGTTTCACACTTGAATATAGAATAAAGACTAAAGATGGAAGATTAAAATGGGTTTGGGAAAAAGGAATTGGCATTTATGATAAAGACAATAATATTGAAGCGCTTGA
>JANQIV010000265.1 GCA_028282005.1 Melioribacteraceae bacterium
TGTGTAAATATTGAAATGTTCAGAAAACAATGGAATGTTAAATCACGAATAAACATAAAAACGAAATCATTTGATAATATTGATATAAGTTTTAGTCGGGTACTTTATAGACATAAAGAAATTGAATCAAACGCAATAATTGGAGCTGAATTTAGAATTCTCAACCATATCGGTTATGTGAATTTTAATCACAATAAAATTTCTTTTTTAAATAGTGGTACATTAGGTATTTCATTTGAAGCACGAGACTTTGACATCGGCGGGTTTGTTTTTACTTCCCCAACAAATTCAATAAATGTTTCCACTTATTTAATCGAATCATTCAATTACGATAAACTTAATTTTGAATTTGGAGCACGATACAATTTCGATAAAATTACACCTGAAGCAGAAAAACCGAATGCAAAAATTGGCACGATACGAGAAAGAACTTTTAATACTTATTCGCTTTCATTTTCTACTCTTTATGAATTAACAAAAAAAGTTTATGCCGGCTTTAATGTAAGCAAATCTTCGCGAGTACCGACTATTGAAGAGCTATATTCCGAAGGGCCGCACCTTGCAGCATATTCTTACGAAATTGGAAATCCGGAACTGGAAGCTGAAAGCGGCTTTGGCTCAGAGCTATTTATTTATCATAAATTTGATAATCTTTATTTCAACATAAATTTGTTCAGAAATGATTTATCAAATTACATCATCCCGAGAAACACCGGTGACACAAACTTCCAAACATTTCTGCCAATTTATGCAACAAGCGGTGTTGAAGCTATTTTATACGGAATTGAAAATCAAGTTGATTGGAATGCTACAAAAAATATTTCGATATCGTCAACTGTAAGTTACACTAAAGGTGAATTTAAAGGCAGCGGAAATCCTTTACCGCAAATACCACCGCTAAAAGGCAGAGTTGGAATAAAATATTCTGTTGATAAATTAAGTCTAGAATTGAATACTGAATTTGCCGCAAAACAAGATAATGTTGATGAATTTGAAGAACCTACAGCCGGTTATGTGATTTTTAATTCTGCTTTACAATATTCTTTTTCAACCAATGGCCTTATTCACAATCTTTCACTTAACTTTGATAACATTTTTAATAAAGAGTACCGTAATCACCTATCACGTGTAAAATCAATACTTCCGGAAGCTGGAAGAAATCTTAGACTTACCTATAAAATGTTTTTTGATGTTGAATAACTGCCAATAATTTCGATAGTTAATTAAATCTTTTTTATTATTTTCAAACACTTAATTAACAATACATTTTATGGCAATTCTTTCCACTAAGAAAAGGCTTAAAAAAGAATTAAAACTTATTGACGTATTTGCAATTGCTGCAGGTACAACATTGAGTGCAGGCTTTTTTTTACTACCCGGTATAGCTGTAACAAAGTCCGGACCTGCATTAGTATTAGCTTATGTTATCGCGGCTATTCCATTGATCCCCGCAATGTTTAGTGTAATAGAACTAGCAACAGCAATGCCTCGTGCAGGCGGAGTTTATTATTTTTTAGACAGAACGCTCGGCCCGCAGTTTGGAACTATCGGAGGAATTGGGACCTGGCTTGCATTGATTTTAAAAGTTGCCTTCGCTTTAGTCGGAATGGGAGCTTACATAACTCTATTTTTCCCGGAAGTATCAATTACGCCGATTGCCATTATTTTGGCTGTTTTATTGGGAATCTTAAATTGCTTTGGAACAAAGAGCAGCGGCAAATTTCAGGTGTTCCTTGTTTCGGGTTTAATATTATTGGTATTGGTTTTTGTTGCTGGTGGAATTCCGGAAATCAACTTTTCTAACTTTAATAATTTTTTCGGATCAGGTTTTGAAAATATTTTTGCCACAGCCGGTTTGGTTTATATCAGTTATGTAGGAATTACAAAAGTTGCCAGCCTCTCGGAAGAAGTTGAAAACCCTGAAAAGAATCTCCCAAAAGGAGTGATAATTGCTCTTTCCTCTACAGTACTGATTTATGTTGTCGGTATTTCTGTTATGGTTGGGGTAATGTCTTCAGAAGGCTTATCTGGAAACTTAACACCGGCTGCGGCAACAGCAGAAATAGTTTTCGGAAAAGTCGGATCGATTTTCATTACCATTGCAGCACTACTAGCTTTTGTGTCAGTTTCAAACGCTGGAATAATGAGTGCCTCACGATATCCCCTTGCAATGGGAAGAGACCATATTATGCCGAGAGTGTTTGTACGCCTTTCAAAAAAAGGTACTCCGCTTAATTCAATTTTAATTACTGTTGCAATAATAATATTAATATTACTGTTGTTAAATCCTGCAGGAATAGCAAAGCTGGCAAGTGCTTTTCAATTACTAATGTTTGCTCTCGTTTGTCTTGCAGTAATTGTGATGCGGGAAAGTATGATTGAATCTTATGATCCCGGCTATAAATCTCCTTTTTACCCGTGGCTGCAAATATTTGGAATACTCTCTTCGTTATATTTAATTTTTCAAATGGGATGGATGCCGGCACTCTTTTCAATAGCATTAATAATAATTGCTCTTGTTTGGTATTATCACTACGCGCAAGAAAAAATATCGCGAAGCGGTGCTATCTATCATATCTTTGAAAGGTTGGGGCATCAGCGCTACGACGGCCTCGATTCAGAATTGCGTGGAATATTAAAAGAAAAGGGTCTACGTGAAGAAGATCCATTTGACGAAATTGTTACCCGAAGTTTAGTAATAGATTTAAAAAAACCTTCAAATTTTGAATGTGTAGTAAAAGATGTTGCTGAAAATATTTCTTCATCAATTCCACTTACTAAAGAAGAGATTATAAAACAAATAATGGACGGAACCCGTATTGGTGCTACCCCGGTAACTCACGGTGTTGCTTTACCACATTTCAGAATGGAAAACATTGAACATCCTTATATGGCTCTGGTCCGTTCTATTGATGGAATAAAAATTCAAATTTATAATCCTCTTACTCAAGAAGAAGAAGATGAAGCAATCGTTAACGCAATCTTCTTTTTAATAAGTCCGGAAAATAATCCTGCACAACATTTAAGAATTCTTGCAAGAATTGCAGGAAGAGTTGACGAAGAAAGTTTTACTAATGAATGGATAAATGCTGAGAACGAGCACGAATTAAAAGAAGCGCTATTACACGATGAAAGATTCATGACCTTGGTAATTGATAAAGGCGAAACAAGTGAAGTAATGATCGGTAAACAAATCAAAGTGCTTACAATCCCGCAAGGATGCCTTGTGGCATTGTTGAGAAGGCAAGACCAATCCATTATCCCGAAAGGAAACACCATTCTCGAGGCTGGAGACAGGTTAACGATTATTGGAGACCCTTCGGCAATGAAAGAAATGAAAAAACTTTATTCATAACATTCCCTAATTATAATTTGAAACATACGGGATATATCTGTATTTTTTCATTTTCTTCACTCCAAAATAAGGTATCAAACGATGACAAAATTATTATCCAAAAGTGACGTTATGAAAGTCCTTTCCATAAAGGACACAATTAATATTCTCGAAAAAGCATTTATTGATTTATCAGAAGGTAAAGCAAATATGCCACAACGTACTCCAATACTTGCACCTGACCAAAACGGGCTTGCTTTATTTATGCCGGCGTATTTAAAAGGTATGGGAGCCTTAGGAACTAAAGTGGTAACTGTTTACAAAGATAACCCGGCTAAATACGACCTTCCAAACGTGATGGGAACAATATTAATATTAGACGAAAAAACCGGTGCGCCGAAAGCAATTATGGATGGCGGATTCTTGACAGCTATGCGAACCGGAGCTGTGGCAGGTTTAGCTTCAAAATACCTTGCAAGAAAAAATTCTGAAATTCATGTTTTATTCGGAATGGGCGGAATGGCAAAAACTCATGCAATGGCAGTTGATGCTGCAATGGATATTAAGAAATTAATTTTAGTTTCCCTTGATCCGACTGAAAAGAAAGAAGCATTTAAAGAAGAACTTCAAAAAGATATTTCAAGCGAAATAGAAATTGCTGATGATCCTGGAAAAGCGGTTGGCGAAGCTGATATTGTCACTTTAATAACTACTGCAAGTAATCCAATAATTGATTACAAATGGATTAAACCTGGCACTCACATTAATGGTGTTGGTGCACACGCCCCGACAACTAGGGAAATTGATACTGCTACAGTAGCTAATTCAAAAGTTGTGTGTGATTTAGTTGATGCATGTAAAGCTGAAGCCGGTGAATTTATAATTCCTGCAGAAACCGGCGAATGGAGTTGGGATAAAGTACATGGATCACTTGGCGACATAATTACAAACAAAATTTCTGCACGAGAGAATGACGAAGAAATAACTCTTTTTAAAAGTGTAGGGTTGGCAATTCAAGATATTTCAACAGCATATCATGTTTATCAAAAAGCAATGGAAACAAATACCGGAAGCGATTTTTCATTTTAATTAAAAGCAGGAGAAATCCTGCTTTTTTGTTCACACCAAAACATTATTTACAATCGTTTGTTTAACACTATAAAATAAGTTAAATAGCAAAAATGATTTTTAACCGTTACATATTAATTGCTTTGTTTTTATCAGTTGTGCATTCTCAAGAAAATTATTTTGATCTTATTTCAAAGGATTCCATAAAGAACCACATCGAAATATTAGGTAGCGATGAATTTGAAGGAAGAGGAACCGGCCAACAAGGCGGAAGGAAAGCGGCACTATATCTTGCTAAACATTTTGAAAACTATGGATTAAAAAAAATCGGAGATAATAACTCTTATTTTCAGTTAATCCCAATGCACTCCAATAAACCATTAAAAGAATCTGAACTTGTATTTTATAAAGAAAATGAGACTGCGAAACTAGAACTTTTTGACGATTATGTTTTGTTCAAGACCGGTGGGCAAACATTTATCCCAAGTCCGTTGGAAATGATGTTTGCAGGTTATGGCATAATTGCTCCCGAATATGATTATAATGATTACACTGAACTTGATGTTGAAAATAAAATAGTAGTAGTGTTAGATGGTGAACCACTATCCGAAAATCCGAACTTCTTTAACGCTAACTTCAAAACAGTTTATTCAAATCCTGAATCAAAAATAAGACTGGCTTTCTCTAGAGGCGCAAGAGGAATTATTATTATTCCTAATCCAATGAAAGATAATTTTTTCAACTGGCAAAACATTAAACAACAGTTTTTATTTGATGATATTTCGCTGGCATATTTTGCCTCAAGTATTTTAGGGGTAATTATGAATCCTGAGAAATCTGAAATGCTATTTAAAAATTCTCCATTTTCTCTAAATGATGTATTCAAGATGGATTTAAATGGAAAGATTAAATCATTTCCTCTTTCAACAAAACTTTCGTTTGATGGAAAATTTATCGGAAAGGATTTTATCTCAAATAATGTAATTGGATTGTTAGAAGGTTCCGATTCAAAACTAAAAGATGAATATTTAATCGTTTCCGCTCACTACGATCATTTGGGAATCGGAACACCTGTTAAAGGGGATTCTATTTACAATGGTGTTTTCGACAATGCAGCAGGCAGCGCTGCTCTACTTGAAATTTGCAGAGTAATTTCTTTAATGGATGCAAAACCAAAACGTTCAATTCTATTTACGCTTTTGACAGGAGAAGAACATGGATTACTCGGGTCGACATATTACACAGACAGGCCTGTTGTGCCTCTTTATAAAACTGTCGCAAATATAAATATTGACGGCTTGGCGTCTTTTGACGAATTCAATAGTGTAATTGGTATCGGGCAAAAATACTCAACCTTGAGCAAATATTTAAATGAAACTGCAAAATCAAACGGACTATCGGTTGTTTCTATCCCATCAATATTTGAAACATCTGAAGCATTTAACAGATCCGACCAAATTGCATTTGCTAAAGCCGGTGTGCCTTCTATTTTGATTCTGGAAGCACCAGATTACAAAAATTTAACCGAAGAAGAGGGAATAGAAAGAATTATCCGTTTTCAAGAATTGATTTATCATACACCATTTGATGATTTATCATTATCAATAAACTATGATGCTGCTTTACAGCATGTGAAATTTTTAACTCAGTTTATAATTAATGTTGCTAATTCCGATAGTGTACCTGAGTGGAATGATAACTCACCATTTATAAATGCAAGGTTACGCTCAAAAGCTGAAAAAAGATAAATTGAAAAAATTGTTCACCATATTGCTTCTCATTATTTGTGGATGTTCCACAATGCAAGAAAAAGCCGACATAATTAGAATACAAGGCTCAGATACTATGCGTCCGCTAACAGAAAACCTTTCGCGAGAGTTTATGAGACTTAACAGCGGAGTTTCAATCTATGTAATCGGCGGTGGAACTACAGAAGGAATAGAATCACTAATTAAAGGAGAAGCAGAAATTTGTACTGCTTCGCGTCTTCTGAAACCAAGTGAACAGAAACTTCTCTCAGATTATTATCAATCGGTTGGGATGTACTTTCTAGTTGCAAAGGATGGACTAAGTATTTACACAAACCTTAACAATTCTGTTTCAAATATTTCATTGGACCAGCTAAAAAAAATCTATACTTGTGAGATTACTAACTGGAAACAGTTGGGCGGAAATGATGCAAAAATTAATGCGATTATTAGAACTCCGAATTCCGGTACGCATTATTACTTCAAAGAACATGTAATGAAAGGTGATGAATTTTGTGATGATATTGTTGTAAAATCTTCTATTGATGATATAATTGGTTTAATAGCAAAAGATAAAAACGCAATTGGATTTGGCGGATTAGGCTATTCAGGAAACGTAAAGCACTTAAAAATCAATAATGTTTACCCATCTAATGAAAATGTTCTAAATGATAGTTACCCTATCTCAAGATACCTACATTTTTTTACAACAAAATCGCCCTCCGGTAACGTCAGAAAGTTTATTGACTGGGTAATGAGTACCAAAGGGCAAGAAATAATCAGAAAATCGGGATATATCCCCCTATTTGATAAATCTTATTGATTTATTCAATTACTTCAAGAATTTCCTGTAAATCCTTTTTCTCATTTTGATTTGTTTCACCAAGTGCTTTACCAACAGCAATACATGCTGTTAATTGGCTTCCTTTTCCGATTTCCAAATAATCTTCAATTTCTTTCTTTGCAACTAGCAAACCGGATAACCAGCAAGCACCCAAACCTTTGTCAACTGAAGCCAATAAAAATGTTTGAATCGCAGCACCAATGGATTGAACGTCCGGGTAGTTTCTCATTGCGTTTAATTCTTCATGTGTGATTTCATTTTCAGGGAGAATTTTATCCACTACAGCAGAATAATCGGTACTCAAAACTGCAACTAAAACCGGAGCATCAGTAAAGAAAGTAGAAAATCTTTCAACTGTAGATTTTACATTTTCAACATCCTTTGGAAACAATGTATCTATTTTATTATGAACTATTTCAGCAATTTTATCAATCTTTTCTTTGTTTTTGATAATTACAAATTTCCATGGTTGAGAATTATTCGGACTTGGCGATTTACCGGCAAGTCTTACAATCTCTTTTAAATCTTCAATATTAACATCTTCGTTGCTGAATTTTCTTACACTTGCTCTGTTTTCTACAACATTTGTGAATTCCATTTATACCTCATTTTAATTCAATATTAATTGTCTAACAATGTGAGAAAAAATAATTTTTTTATATTAGGAAATTATTAAATTTATTTCCGACCTGAAAAAATAAAAAACTTCTTTTTGAATGAGTGAACTACTAATCACCTCTTTAACAAATAAAATAGAAGCCTTACTTGAAAAAGTCTCCGAGCTTGAGAAATACAAAAAAAAGTACAAAAAATTAAAAGAAAAAATTAAGAAAAATGAATTAGTTTTAATAGATAATCCTTCAGATTTTGACCAACTATCTTTGTTCAATTCTGAATTAAAATCAGTTGAAAAATCAACCCATGAGTTACTTACAATAAATAGTCTTCTTTCACAAAAACATGATGAGTTGAGAAAGAAAGCTGCAAACAAAGACAAATTATTCTCAATAATCTCACATGATATCCGATCACCTTTTCAGTCATTGCTCCAATTTTCAAAAATGCTTTCCGAAGATATTGATCATTTGAGTAAAGATGATATCAAACAAATCTCTAATAGGATTAATAATTCTTCAAACAATATTTTTAATCTTGTCGAAAACCTTTTACAATGGGCTCGCCTGCAATCTCACATTATTGAAGTCAACCCGGAGATCTTCAATATTTACGATACATTCTTGCAAGTGAAACAATTGTATAATCATGCTATATCAAAAAAAGGAATTGAAATAGAATTAGACTTCGATAAAAACTCTGAAATTTTTGCCGACGAAAATATGATTAATGTTGTAGCGCGCAATTTGATTTCTAATGCAATTAAATTTTCGTATCCCAACAGTAAAATCGAAATATTCGCTTTAAGAAACTCCCACAGTACTAAAATATCCATTACCGACTCTGGTACTGGAATTTGTGACGAAGATTTGAAAAAACTATTTAGAGAAGACAAAGTATTCTCAAAGGAAGGAACAAAAAAAGAAAAGGGTACCGGACTCGGCCTTCTTCTATGTAAAGAATTCATTGAGCAAAACGGCGGTAAAATCTGGGTAGAAAGCAAAATAAATATTGGTAGTAAATTTATTTTCACAGTTCCTTCCATCAAACCCTAATTGTCAATTTCATGACATTAACAATTAATTAATTTCAGATAATGAAACCATTCAAAGGATGCGTCGTCTTAATTTTCGAACTAATTAATAATAAATTGTATCCGGGGGGATCAAATGAAAAATCTAGTTGCATTATTTTTACTTTTTGCTGTTGTAGTTTCGGCAAACTCAAACAATACTAAAACTGCTACAGCTAATATTGATTTAGTTGTTGAAAACCTACTTGTTGGTGCTGAATCTGAAAATATTGGATTGAAAACAAGCTCAGTTATTCAGTTAGGCAAGTATGATTCAGATAAGTCGGTTAATCCTTTATTGAAAGCATTAAAAGATGACAATAATGAAAGTGTGAGAATTTCTGCTGCAATTTCACTTTATAAATTAGGTAACCCGAGAGGAATCTTTGCGGTAAAAAGAGCGGCAAAGTTTGATGATAGCCAAAGAGTTAGAAAAATCTGTACAATTCTTTATAATCATTACCAGGATCAAAACTCTTAAGAAAAAAGATTTAGACTGCCTTGCTTATCCTTGGGGGGAAAGCGGGCAGTTTATTTTTTTATAGGAATTGTAAAAATAAATGTAGCACCTTTACCAAACTCACTCTCAGCCCAAATTCTGCCATTATTTTTCTCAACAAATTCTTTACATAAAATTAAACCCAAACCTGTGCCTTGCTCTTCATCGATTCCGGGTTTGGATATTTGCTGATCAATTTTAAATAACTTGGCAATATTTTCTTTTTCGATTCCAACACCATTGTCTTCAACAAAAATTCTGTATTCATCTCCGAGCTTTTCGGTTTTAATAGTGATTAAACCTTTATGATGCGAAAATTTAATTGCGTTTGATACCAAATTCCGCATTACTGTTTCAATCATTTTTTTGTCTGCATAAACAACATCTTCATTGTTGATATTGGTTTTTACATTTATTTTTTTCTTTACGAGGTTACTATTATTTAAGGATACTACACTTTCTACAATTTCGCCAAAAGTAAAATCTTCAGGAACATAGTCTATGCGTCCTGTTTGTACACGAGACCAATCAAGTAAGTTTTCAAGCAAATTGTATACACCTTTTGCAGATTTACTAATTCCTGATGCAAAAAGTTGTAGTTCGTCTTTACTTAAAGATGGTACTTCATTTTCCAAGAATTCGGATAAACCTAGGAGTGATGTAAAAGGACTACGTAAATCGTGGGCTAAAATAGAAAAAAACTTGTCTTTGCTTAAATTTAGTTCTTTTAATTCTTTTTCTGAAGAAGCCAACTGGTTGTTTAACCTAGTAAGCTCTCTAGCTCTTTCTTCAAGAAGTTCTTTACTAATCAGCAATTCTTCAGCGTATTTTCTAATTTCTTCTTCAGCTTGTTTTCTGACGTTTATTTCTTTTTGCAGATTTGTATTAGCTTCTGATAATTGTGCTGTTCTTTGTTCAACTCTATTTTCTAGTTCCTCATTAGCAAGCTTTAATTCTTCTTGTGCTTTTTTTCTTTGAATTAATTCTAATTGTGCTTTTTGTCCAAGGAATTCAATTTTTCTAAATGCAAAGTATGCCCCAATCGGGGCTATAATAGTAGCAAATGCTATTGTTATAGCGTGTGATTCCCAAATTGATAAATCAGGATGCATTGCTGTCTTAATGTATTCATAAATTGTCATTAAAACCGCGGTAAATACAGCAACCCACAATAAGGAAGAACCAATATTGGATTTACGCTTTTTTAAATTATCTTCTTTTAATTCTACTGATTCTTTTGAATCTACTTCCTTCTCTTTGTCAGAACTCTCCAACTTATTTATTCTGCCGGTTAACTCTTCTATCTTTTCTAGCAGGAGAATTCTTTCAGTCTCTTTTTCCATTGTATCCATTTACTACCAATGAATCTTTATGTATCGTAGTAATATTAAAATAATACAAATACATCAAAAATTAATTGTTTGTTAATTATTATCGAAATTTAAAGAAATTTGTTAATTCTATTTTTGTATCTTTTTGACTCACAAAAAAAGACAGTAAAAGATGATCAGCTTTTTAAAAAATTTATATTATCCTCAAAATTACCACGGAAAATTTAAAAAAGAAATTTTTTTTGAAGGATGGTATTATAAAATAGTTAACAAAAATGAAGATAAAATTTTTGCATTTATACCGGGTGTATTTATCAGTAAAAACACAGATGATCATCAATCTTTCATCCAGATTTTAAATGGCAGAACCAATCAATCCCATTTTATCAAATATGATTTTAATGAGTTCAATTCAAATAAGAAACCATTCTCAATAACAATAAACAAATCTTCCTTTTCATTAGAAAAAATATCTCTTGAAATTATAGGCAAGCAAATAAAAATTTTGGGAGAGATTTTTTTTGAAGGAATAAAACCTTGGCCTGTAAAACTTTTCTCTCCAGGAATAATGGGATGGTATTCTTTCGTGCCTTTTATGGAATGTAATCACGGCGTTCTAAGTTTAATTCATTCATTAAAAGGAAAACTAACAATAAATGATGAGGAAATAGACTTTACCGGTGGGAAAGGTTATATAGAAAAAGACTGGGGACAATCGTTTCCAAGCAGTTATGTATGGACACAAACAAACCATTTTGCAAATAAAAACGTCTCATATACGGGGTCTGTTGCTAACATACCTTGGTTAAGAAGCTTTTTCAGGGGATTTATAATCGGACTTTTAATTGAAGATAAGTTATACAAGTTTGCCACGTATACCGGAGCAAAAATAAATTATCTTTTTGTTGATAAAAATTTAGTAAAATATAGTGCAGAGGATAATAACTATAAAATTTCTGTAAGTTCAAAAAGAACTACAGGTGGTACCTTAAATGCACCATATCAAAATAATATGCTACAAAGAATTTCAGAAAGTATGGATTCTGAAATTGAAGTAGAATTATTTTCAAAAAAGGAAAACAAAACCCTCTTTAATGATGTTGGAAAACACGGAGGATTAGAAGTACACGGAAATCTTCAAGAAATTGTAGATAAATAAAGTTTTTTTTTCTATCTATAAAACTTAATAATTATTTTTAAGCGGGATGCATAAACACTACTATATTGTTATTTCTTTCTTCTTTTTACTAACAAATTCTTTTGCAGGAAGTGGACCTACAAAAGAGTTTTATTTGTCGCAAGACAAACTGCTTAAAAGTAATAAACCAATATATATTTCTGGCAGCTGGAAGTTTTCTTATAACGACGCAAAGGAATTTTCATCTCACCGATACAATGATAAAGATTGGGATGAAGGTTACCCAAATGAAATTGCAGATTTTGAATTAAATGAAGATTGGGAAGGCTACGGCTGGTTTAGAAAAAGTTTTAGTATTGACCGCTCACTTTTAAATCAAACAGTTGCATTTAATTTTGAACACAAGGGTGCCGCAGAAATTTACTTAAACGGCACGCTTATCTTTGAATTTGGCGAGGTTGATACTTCATCAATGAATGAACTATCCGAATGGAATACCAATAATCCTCAAATCATTTCATTCGAAGACAATTTGGAATTTGTTCTTGCTATTCGGTATTCTAATTTTTCAGCTGAACATTTATCCGGCGATTTTTTTGATAAAGGATTTGCAGTGAGTTTCCAGAACTTGCCTGATGCAATTTCTACAAAAGTTGAGCAATCAAACCAAAACATGACGATTCTGCTTTTCTTTTCAATTATACCATTAGTGTTTTCGTTTCTGCATTTATCAATTTATTTTTTCCAGCTGAAAGATATTGGGAATTTATATTACGGAATTATGACTCTCTCGATTGCATCGGTAAACTTCTTTGAGTTAATATTCAATAATGTTTCCAGCGCAACTGAGTTATTTATTCTCGATAATTTTTATCTCTTCCCTACTATCATTTTTATAATTTTTATGCTCCTATTTACTTACGAGTATTTTACAAGCCGAATTCCAAAACACTTTATTGCTTTTGTAGTTACCGGAATTCTCATACAGCTAATGGCAATTATAATGGGCAGCTTTAATGTTGCATCTTACTCAAGAATATATTTGTTGTTAGCTTCAATAGAAATTGGCCGTGTTATTGTTCATTCACTCTTCAAAAAGAAAATTAAGTTTGATTTCTTGGTCGGCGGTTTTTCTTTATTTATAATTACTGTATTCGTTCAGGCACTGATTAACATAAATATTTTAAGTAACTTCTTACCACTGCCCCCTTCACTATTAGGTTTGATGGCACTTTTGCTATTCATGTCACTTCACTTGTCTCAGAACATTGCAAAAATTAATAGAGATTTGGAACAAGAGGTAATGCTGGTTAAATCTCTTTCCGAAGAAAAACTTGCTCGTGAGCGAAGAGAAAAGGAACAAGAAATAGAACGCAAAGTTTTACAGGCAGACCACCAAAGAAAGACAAAAGAACTCGAAGAAGCACGGGTACTTCAGTTATCACTGCTGCCAAGTAAATTACCTGAGTTGCCTCATCTCGAAATTGCTGCACATATGAAAACAGCCACAGAAGTTGGCGGTGATTATTATGATGTTTACCACGATAACAATGGGTGTTTAACTTTGGCAATTGGTGACGCCACCGGGCATGGAACAAAAGCCGGAACTTTAGTCTCAGCAACAAAAAGTTTATTTAACGCACTTGTGGTAAATCATAAACCTGTTGAAATGATTAAAAAGTTTGACAGTGCTTTCAAAGGCATGAATTTAAGCAAAATGTTTATGGCATTGATGATTGCTAGATTTGAGAATGGTGCTTTCACTTTTGCAAACTCGGGTATGCCTCCGGTTTATATTTATCGTTCAGACAAAAATGATGTTGAAGTATTTATGCAAAGAAGTATGCCTCTTGGCAGCCCAATAAATTTTGATTATGTTGAAGAAACTCTTGATTTCAAAGCCGGCGATACGGCAATGTTTTTAAGTGATGGACTGATTGAGCTATTTAATAAAGACGAAATAATGCTCGGCATAAAAGGAGTGAAAGAGATTTTCAAAAAATGTATTGATGAAAATCCTAATAACATTATTGATAAATTAATTGTTGAATGTAAAGAGTGGAACAAAGACATTGAGTTGAAAGACGATTACACAATTGTAATTATTAAACACAAGTAAAATATGATTAGCTGGATATTACTGGCTCTATCACTACTAATTAATCTGCAAAACGAAACCAATCAAAATTCTTATGACGTTTATATAATTAAACGTTTTTGGCACACAGGAATTGTCTTTCAAAATAACGAATTTGCTTCAAAAACTATTACTGCTTTAGACGAATTTGAGAATTACAATTATTTAGATTTTGGCTGGGGTGACGAAGTTTATTATCAACACCCCGATCCCGGAATTGAACTTGGAGCTCAGGCAATACTAGTTCCAACATCCAGCGTAATTAGAATTGAAGGCAACAATGCCAGTATTGAACAAATTATTGAGTGGAGTGATTTTGCTATAAAATTTGAATTAACCAAAGAGCAGTTTTTAAACTTATGCATTTATTTTCAAAACACATTTACGCTTAATTCAAATTACTTACCTTTGCAAACTTCCGAAGAATCAAACGGTAGAATAAAATTTTATAAATCACATTTAGATTATCACCTTCTCAATACTTGCAACAAATGGGTTGCGGACGCATTTATTTATACCGGGATAGAAATTTCTTCTTCGGGAATAATTACAGCCCAAAATCTTTTTGATGAAATTCATAAATTTGGAAATGTACTAAAAGAGGAGACAGAATAATGTTCAGAATATTGTCTGTATTTTTAATTGCTTTAGTTTTTTCTGCCTGCACAAAATATCCGGAAATAGTTATTAAAACAGAGCTAGGTGATATTAGAGTAGTGCTATATAAAAATGAAGCACCAATAACCGTACACAATTTTTTGCTTTATGTTCACAATAATGCTTTTGAGAATTCAACTTTTTATAGAGCTGTTACGATGAACAATCAACCAAGTAATGATGTAAAAATTGAAGTGATTCAAGGCGGGCTATATGATGACAATAAAATGTATGATCCGATAAAACATGAAACAACTGAAATGACCGGGATACTGCACAAAGACGGGGTAATTTCAATGGCAAGACTTGAACCCGGAACTGCAACATCAGAATACTTTATTTGTGTCGGAGACCAACCGGAACTTGACTTCGGCGGGAAACGTAATCCTGATGGGCAAGGATTTGCTGCTTTCGGAAGGGTAATTGATGGAATGGATATTATAAAAACAATTCATGCACAGCCTGAGGAAGGGCAAATGTTAAATCCTAGAGTAAAGGTTTACAATATTGTAGAGGATTTTGATTGATCAATACAATAGTTTTATACAGTGCTAGTATGTGCTAACATTTATAAAAATTGATTCTTCTCTGCCCCTATCATCCAGGCATGTTATTTTTATTTCTCCTTCATCCGGATTAAAAAATAATTTCTCACCAGGTTTACTTTTTTTATAAAACTCATCATTAATGAACCAGTAATGGTAAGAGATATTATTATTCGACGCAGCTTGCAACAGTATCTCCTGACTTGTGTTTTCTTCAACTAAGTATTCGTAATCCTCTGCAGGTGAAATTATTTTTGGTCCTCCTTTAGTTAACATAAATTGGCAATCGGAATTATGCTTTGGAGGTTTATTGTAATTAATGTTATTCTTTTCAAACCACAAAGCAAGTTCAGGTTTATAAAATGCAAAGCTGACTTTTTCATAATTTTTTTCGGGTAAACAATCGGGGCAATATTCTTTTTCGTGATTTTTACTTACGAAAATTTCTTTATAAAGATTACAAGTTTTTTGATGTGTAACATCTTCAATCCAATAATCATCAATTATTGATTCGCATTTATCTCCAGCAATCAATCCGGTTTCCCGGCACACTTTTCTTGTTAATAGATCCAACGGATATTGAAACCAACCGTTGTTTTTTTTATCAATTGCTTTGAATAATTCAAAAAGTAGCGGCACCGCCATTTCAGAACCAGATAAATAAGGTGATCCTTTTCCGTTAAAGTTGCCCATCCAAACGCTGATAGTATAATTTTTATTGAAACCAATTGCCCAAGCATCCCTTTTACCATATGAGGTTCCTGTCTTCCAGGCAATTCTTGGTACTCCGGCAAGCTCTATTAATTCAACCGGGAAATCCGGCCTTTCATTTTGTGAAAGTATTTCAGCAATTAAATACGATGCTTCTTCAGAAAATATTTTTTTCCCTTTATCATTTTCATTTTTCAGATAATTCAGTTTTCTTAATTTACCTTCGTTTGCAAACGCAGTGAACAATCTAATTAACTGTTCATGCTTTACTCCGCAGCCACCAAGTATTGTTGATAAACCCAAAAACTTTTTTTGTTTTGATATTTCTGCGAATCCGGAATTGCTCAATAAGTTTACGAATCTGTTAAAACCAGTTTTTTGCAGTAATTCAACCGCAGGAATATTAAGTGAATTAACAAGTGCAAAACTTGCAGAAACAGGGCCATTAAATTCAAGATCATAATTTTCCGGTTCGTATCCACTGAAGTCAGTTGGGATATCGTTCAATTTCATTTGAGGAGTTAACAAGCCCAAGTCAAAAGCTTGAGCAAATAATGCAGGCTTCAAAGTTGATCCAGGCGAACGCACAGCTGTAATTCCATTTACCTGACCTGAATATAATTCGTCATAAAAATTTGCCGATCCGCAGTAAGCTTTAACAGAGTTATCTTTGTTATCGACAATCACCAAAGCACCATTGGTTATGCCTTTACCATAATTTCTATTTACATAATTCAAGAGAAGATCTTCTGCGATTGTCTGTATTTTTAAATCAAGATTTGTAAATAACTGATCACTCTTATAATTGTTTGAAACCAAATAAGAAAAGTGCGGAGCTTTATGCGGGAGTGAGAATCTCTGGCTAATTAGAATTTCATTTTTAGCATCTGTAAGTTGTTTTTCGGAAAATATTTTTTCTTCTGAAAATTTGTAAATCCATCTGTCTCTTTTATTTATTAACTCAACAACATTTTTATCAAGCCTATATTTATTCGGATCATTTGGAATTACCGCAAGTGTTATTGCCTGCGCAAGACTCAATTTCTCCGGCGCTTTATCAAAATAAACGAATGATGCTGATTTAACGCCTTCAATATTCCCGCCGTATGGCAAATAGCTTAAATACATTTCGAGAATTTCATCTTTACTAAAATGCATCTCTAACTGAACGGCGCGTAATAATTCGATTAACTTGTTATAATAATTTCTTTCGGATGGTTCTAAAATTCTTGCAAGCTGCATTGTTATTGTTGATGCTCCTGATACACGTTTACCTTTGTAGATATTTTGAAACATAGCACGGGCTATCGCAAAAGGATTAAATCCCGGGTGCCAATAAAAGTATTTATCTTCCTTTTTAATAATTGCTTTTATTAATTCCGGAGACACTTCATTAAGTCTTGTCCTCAACCGCCATTTGTCATCTTCAGTTAGATAAGCTGCAATCAATGTGCTGTCCGATGAATAAACTGTTTTAGAAAAGTTTTTGAATTCTGGGAGTGGAAAAAAATAAAAAGAGATAAAAAATATTAACGATAATATCCCGATTGCAAAAAGACTTACAATATCTTTATTAAAAACAATTTTCATTTTAAAATTAATCGGAGCCCTCTTCTTCGACTACGCTCAGAATGACGGGTTCCGGAATAATAATTTCCTAATTAACTATAACTGTTCCCGCACCGTTTACTGATTTGTATTCTTTGTCGTACATTGCTTCTGCACTTATTACAGGCAAACTAAATGAACCTTTATTTACAACTCGTATCATGTAATAAAATTCTTTTACTTTATTCCGGGCAAGATCAGTGAACAACAATAGTCTATCATCTCTTACATCCATATATTGAACATTCATTGGACTATCTGACTTCCAAACCATTTCAGAATTTGCCGATAGCCTAGGATTTTCAATTTCAAAACCTGTCGGCAACATATCAGTAATTACAATATTTTCTGCTGATTGATTGTATCCCGTTAAACTCACTTTGCAGACAATCAACTGGCCTTGCTTAAATCTATTTGATATGATTTGACCTTTAGTTCTGTAATCATAATAA
Source organism: Melioribacteraceae bacterium (assembly GCA_028282005.1). GTDB lineage: Bacteria > Bacteroidota > Ignavibacteria > Ignavibacteriales > Melioribacteraceae > JANQIV01. The sequence goes on from JANQIV010000265.1 coordinate 17,760, forward strand.
GTTCTTCGCACTTGCATTAACTTGTCTTCTTCTTTTACAGCACCATCTATTCTAATTCCTTCTGTGTTCCAGAAATAATACATTTCACCCTTACCGTTGCCTTTCAATATTACATTTGCTCTGTTCAATTCATCTGAATCTAATGTATAATCATTATCAACTGCTCTTTTTGTTTCACCATTAATAATTATATCTACCGACAATTTGGAATCGGCATTTACTTTAGCAGCTTTGCCCAAAGCTAAAAATGCAAACGACCTTTCCTGAGTTGAATACATATATTCTGAAATTTTGGTAATGTGTTTTATCATAAAAGGAATTTGCTCATGATCAGGTTTTACTTCCAACAAAACGTTAAGCATTATCGCATTTGCTCTTACTTCAGAATCGAAACTGCCTCCTGTCAGCCTATCTGTTTTTTCCGGTTCATAAACCGGTGGTAGTACATCGTAAAAAGAATTCCACTCATTCATTAAACCATAAGCTCCGGCAAGTAAATATTTCATATCGTTTGAAAGCAATTCAGGACGGGCTTTATAATAATTCATAGTCGATAAATCACCTTTACCGGCCAATGCCAAAACATAAAGAGAATAAACAATTTCTTTCCTGGCAATGTTAGTTACTGTTCTTCTATTTTCAACATATCTCACATAATTTGTTGTTTTCTTTTCGTCAGCTTCTCTTCTTAGATAATCCAAAGCTTTTTGAATTACATTAGATGAAACATTGTATCCGGCCTTTTGTGCTTCAACTAAAAAGTGAGTTGCATAAACTGTTCCCCACCAACTTGAATAACTGCCGCCCTGCCAGTAAGACATGGAACCATCATACATTTGCATTGATTCTATTTTTTTGATTCCCTCGTTAACATAATAAACAGGATTATTTGTTCTGTACATATCCGGTGCAACAAGTTTAACTAGTTCATCAAAATATAGTTGAGGAAATAGTTTTGAAGTTGTTTGTTCAATACATCCATGCGGGTAACCAACTAAATACTTTAGATGCTTCGCAAGTTTTACTGCTGGAAACTTAGACAATGTTAATGATGAATTCTGTGTATTTTCTAAATAATTACCCGGGATATCAAACTCAACTTCGGCACCAGCTTTTATTGTTCCCGAACCACTTGTACTTATTAGAGGAGAAAGCGGTCGCACAGCTATATTGATCTCTTCAGTTACATTATCATAACCACTAATTGAAATATTAATTTTACCTTCCCCTACTTCTTGACCTGTCTTTAAAACAAATTCAGCATTAGCAGATGAGTTCGCTTCAATTTCTACGGAGCTGGTTTTACCGGAAACTATTTCAATTGGCCCTTCGACGTTTACTATAATATCGACATTACCCTTTCTGTCAGTAGTATTTATCAAACTTATGTTTGAAACAAGTGAATCGTTCTGCGATAAAAATCTCGGGATCTCAGCTTGCATAATTACATCATCAGCGACTTTCATATTTGCTGAAGCACTGCCAAACTTGGAGCCGGTGTAAGCAACAGTCATGATTCTCAAATCACCATTGTACTGCGGAATATCTAAATCAACTGTTACTTCGCCACCGCTGTTTGTTTTTTTAATTCCGCTCCAAAACGAAACCAGTTTGAACCTTTTGGATTTCATCGGATTAGTTCGTTTCTGTAGTTCTGCCATCATAGCATCACCACCGCCCGGAGTTGAACTTTCTGCCACAATTTCCGGAAGCAATAATTTGTATAAATCATAACTTTCCACCATCAGCGGTTTCTTAGCATACATATACGCATGCGGATCAGGTGATTTATAATTTTTAACCTGTAAAATTCCTTCATCAACAGCTGCAATAGTTATGTGCACATTTTCTTGAGAAAGTGTTTTCACCTTTATTTTCTGAGAAGTTCTTGGCTTTACCTTTCTTGGAGCATCAATTGAAACCGCAAGTTTGTTTTCACTTTTTTCAACTTTCATTGACGCGTAACCGTGTCCCACCATAAAAGGTGCACCGCTATTTAATCCATGCGGTTTAAACAACGTAGCAGATACATAAACGTTAGGCATGTGGCTTTCCAAAACGGGGATAGTTACTTCCGTTGATTTATCAGTTACATCAACAAACTGATAATCATAAACTCCATTTCTTTCAAGTGTTACTAACAATCTACCAGAGAATGGGGTTGTAAATAAAACTTTTGCATTGTCACCAGGTTCGTAGATTTCTTCATCAAAAACAATTTCAACTCTTCCCTCTTTATCAACTTCAAAAGAAGAAGCGGTTGAACTTCCCCAGCCATAAGCATAAAACCTTTTCTTTACGTAATCATTTTCTCCGGCTTTATAAACCCGCAATTCATAACGGCCCGAACGGCTTATCGAAAATGAGTAATCAGTAACTCCGTCTATCGTTAAATACTTATCCCAAACTTTTACTTCTTTTTGTTCCGATCCATAATAATACCTGTTGTTTCTACCGCGTTTTAAAACTGTTTGCCATTCGTATCTTATCAGTTCAATCTTTGAATCCAAATCATCAATTGCTTCGTCATTTTCGTCAACCGCAACAAATTGAAAAGTTAAATTCTGATCTGTTCCGAAGTAATAACCCGGTGCATTAATTCCGATAAAATATTTTTTTGGAAAAACATTAAAGTTGAGTGCTCTGTTTACTGTTCTGCCGGTTAAATCGAAAACTGAAACAAATGCAGTTCCTTTTATTTTTCCACCGCCGGTAACATCAGAAGGAACAATGTACGCAAACTCACTTTCACCATTTTCATCAAGGGTACCGTCAATAAAGTAACTTTCAATATTTGCGTTGGAAAATGAATTGTCCCAGAAACTAAATTTTGGATATTTTTTACTGTAATAATTTTCGTGAGTTAGATTTACAGTGGATTCATATTTTAGGTTTGCACCTTTTGCACCAAATAAATATTCAGCATTAATTTTTATCGAGACTTTTTCACCAGGAAAAACATTGTCTTTTTCCGAAGAAAGGTTTACACGAATTTTATCCGGTACAAATTCTTCAACACTGAAATTGTATGCTCCAATCCGAACATTTGATCCGGTAAAAACATCGGCAGTGTATTCACCGGTTTGCGCATAATCAGGCAAATCAATTTTAATTTCGAACGAACCTTCCGCATTCAAAGTCTTTTTATATTCATCAAAAACTTTTCCTGTTGGAGTGAATACTTTTACAGCAACCGGCATTGGAGGAATTAGATTGATTTTATCATCGCGTACAATTCCGCTTAAGTTAACTGTTTCGCCGGGCCTGTAAAGATTTCTTTCCGAATAAAGAAATGCAGAATAGTTTTCTGAGTATTGTGTTATTCCGCCGACATCGTAGCGTGAAGTTTCAACATAAGTCTCTCTTAAATCAATGTAATTAAAGTCATCACCAAGTTCGGCAGTTATTGCCCGTGCATAAAAACCTTCAGTTGCTTCTTTTATATCTTTAAAGTGAATAACTCCATGCTCATTTGTGATCCCGTTTAGAAGAGTTTGATTATTAGAAGAGATCACACTCACCTCAACGCCTGCTACAGGTAGTGCTTTATCAATTGAGTTTACAAAAACTATTATTTCATTTGCCGATTCTTTTGCAATAATTCCGAGATTTGAAACCGCAACCATTTTGGAATCATATAGCCATCGTCTTTCTGTTGACCTTGCATTTACAACATAAATACCTTTAAATCTTTGATTAACTACTTTATCTAAATTGACGTCAATCTTATTGAGCCAATTTTGGTTGCTGTTTAATTCTATCTCTTCAGCATAAAGTGTTTTGCCAAATGTGCCCGCTTCAAATCGATAATCAAAATTATCATAATAGCTATCGTAGTAATAATCATACCTTGCTAAAAAATGAACCAGATTATTTTTGAAAACCTGCTCAACTTCGAGATCGATACCCGGAACATTAACAGCATTAAGTTCCAGATTCTTTTCACCTGTTAGCATCAAGTATTTATTTTTTTTGTCGGTGAATCTTATTGATGGATCTAAGTTTACCAGCGATACAACTTGTTCATAGTCAAACTCAAGTTCACCGCCGTATAACCCCGGCAGTCCTTTTCTGATTTTTAAATTGACAGTATTTTGATTTACAATATCCGCTTCAATTCTAAATTTATTTTCATTTACAAAAAATCTCATTTGTTTTGGCGGATCAAAAGAAACATAGTTTGCCAATTTTTTTTGATCAACCGTTTGCGTAGTTAAAACTTCTACCCATCCGGTTGAATTATTAAATCCGGCCGATACTCCAGTAATAGCAAGCTTTGTGATTGCCGGAAGAGTGTAATCAAATTCTCTATCATCTTCCAACGGACTTTTGCCAATTACTGAATTCAATCCTTCCTTTATTTTTATTTCAAGCCTTTGATTTTTATCTGCTTGTTTTATTTCCCCAAAATTAATTGCTATTACTTCAGCAGACTGATCAGAAACTATTTCATAATTTTTAACTTCTTCGTCATCAATAAAAACTTCGAGATATTTTCTCAATTGATCTGGCACAACTGCATAATTAAAATAAATGTTCGATTTTACTGTGAGCGTATAATCACGGTTCGGAATGCGTGCCCAAAAGAAATCTGCTTTCAGAACTTCGAAAGCTTTTGTGCTGAATTCATATGTCTCGAAATCAGACTTATAAATTGAATTAAACAAAACTTTGTTAGTTACTTTAGCCGAATAATCTTGTATTGGCTTAAGAGCAAAATCGGGCGAGAATAGAAGAGTGCTCGGGGAAGTCCACTTAAACTTACCTTCAATATCCGGTTCAAATTTTACAAATTCTTCATCAAGCCATTTGCCTTGTTTATCCAAGGGTGCTAAATTCTCAGAGAATTGAATTGTAAAAGTAGTTAATTGCTCTACTTCTCCTTGCGGCTCAAACTCTGTAATGTAAACAGTATTTTGACCGCCGCAGCTAAATAAAATAAATGTGAATGCAAATAGAATTGTAAAGTTTCTAATCAACTTCATTTATATCTCCGGTATGTTTGCCCTTGGAAAGAATAGCATATTAAAATACATAATTGCCGGATGATTATAAAGTTAGGATTGTATGAAGATTAGTAAAGAGATATTAGTACCGAGTAATAAATGAAAAACGAATTAATAATTTTCATTTAAGAACAAGTTTTCTCAATCAACAACAATTCAAATCTTTATTATTTGATCAAATTAATTTATTTTGATTAATCATATCACACCTACGGGGTTCAGATTAGTTGTTTTATCAATTGCTTATAATTATATCAGTCCTTTGGGCTTCATAAAAATATGACTAATCAAGGAAAAATAATGAGATGCTAACCCCGAAAGGGGTGAAACTATTATAATATAAAACAAATCATCAAAACAAAACTCCGAAGGAGTGGCATTATGCCCGGTACATTTACGCAAATTTATATCCAAATTATTTTTGCAGTTAAAGGCCGACAAAATCTCATCTCAGAAAATTGGAAAGCCGACTTGCACAAATACATCACTGGGATTATTAAAGGCAAAGGACAAAAGCCAATTATTGTAAATGGTATGCCCGACCATATTCATGCTTTTGTCGGATTAAAAGCCTCGAAACCAATTTCAGATCTTGTTCGAGATATTAAAAACAACTCGACAAATTTTATAAACGAGAATAATTTTGTGAGGGGTAGATTCTCATGGCAGGAAGGTTACGGAGCATTCTCATACTCACATTCGCAAATAAATAATGTTTACAACTATATTTTGAAACAAGAAGAACATCACAAAAAGAAAACCTTCCGTGAAGAATATTTGGATTTCTTAAAGAAATATGAAATTGAATATGATGTAAAGTATTTGTTCGATTGGATGGAGTGATAGTCAACTATGTCACCCTTACGGGGTTTAGGGTATTTACTTTTATGCAGTTACAATATTATCAGCCCTTCGGGCTTTGAAAAAAACTGACACAAAATTTGATGAACAATCCCAAAGGGGTGTAAGTATTATAAAGCATAATTAGAAAGTGAAACACGAATTCAGAAGGAGTGACAAAAATACCCTGAACTTTTTTCAAACTAAATAAGCGAGACTCCAAATGGCAAAAAAAACTGCAACAACTATGTCAACATTAACTCCTCTTTTGTCGAAAGGAAAAGCAGTAGACTGGTGGTTCATATTTAAGTTTAACGCGGGATCATTTCCGGGCTGTGGTGGTACTTCAAAAAGAAAAGGTATCTTCGGCGGCAAGGTTCATGACTATCACGGTTGGTACAGCCAGCAATATATTTATGCAAGCAGTGCAAATCCTGAGCTGCAAAAAGGAACCGGCTGTTTGGGTGATTCATTAAACGATCCGCTGGGGGCAACTTTTGCCCAAGTTTATTTTGGATCAAGTTATTATGTAGTTTGGAATGATCAATTTTACGGCGATCCAAAAATTCCCGGATGTGAAGAAAATTGTGAATCCCCTTGGGGGCATTCAAAAGGAATGGTTGCATGGGATGATAACGGGGATGGTTTTGTAATGCAAGTTTCAACGCCTTCCTGGCCTGCGTCAGGTAATCAAAAGTATCCTCGTAAAACAGATGGTAATACTCTTGGCTGCATAAAAGATGATGACGTTGAAGTTAGCCAGCATTTCTTTGCATTAAAAATTAATAAGGATGATCTCGTAAATATTTTAACTGCTCTCAAAAATTCGAGTGTAGCAACAGATCCGACAAATAAACAAATAGTGCTTAACGGCGGGCCTTCGGATGTTCAAAGTCTTGTAAATAGTCTTGGCCAAAAATCCAAAAACTGGAAAGTGTTTGAAACAGAATTATCAAGTGGAGCTAAATTAATTTCAAAACCATCTAAACTAAGTGTTCCCCCTTGGCAAATGGTCTCCTCGGTATTGGGCGGTGTTCCCTTAAGAGTAGCAAGCTGGTGGGACAATCCGGAAATATACTCAACAACTTCATCTACAAAAATTTATTGTTGGGATGATTCACTCGGCTGGCCGGGTGCTGTCAAGATTGCAACTACAGGCAATTGGGAAGGCACAGAAATTAGCTTAACTGGCGGAACAGGCCGATATCATAACCACGCGAAATTTGGCGTTTCAACCTGGAAGAACAAACCGTATTCTATCTTCGGAGACATGAATCAGCAAGGTGCACTTGCACCGGGATATGCCTACGACGGGCAAAAATGTGATTCCAGCCAAAACGGAAGAGGCGGACTTTTTTATGTTTTGAATAATTACGATTTGTTTGAAAGTGTATCAAAATTATTAAGTGGAGATACTGCACCTGTCAAATCAGTTTGGGATCAATCAATTTAATTTAACTCACAAAATTCTCCCGGCTAAAATCTTAGTCGGGATTTTTTGATTAATGCAATAAATTCTATTTACTTCGTCATTATATTTGATTGAAAAGAAAAATAGGATTAATATAAATGGATAAAAAAAAGAGAACCGGGAATGTTACCGTTTTCAAAGCCTTTAAGGAATTTATTTGGCCGAGGAAAAATCTTGTATTAATCGGGATAGTGTTGATCATTATAAGCCGGTTAGCAGGTTTGGTTTTGCCAGGTGCAAGTAAATATCTAATTGATGAAGTGATCGTCAAGTCCGACATGAACATGCTTTACAATCTTCTTTGGATTGTTGGACTGGCAATATTAGTTCAGGCTGTTACTTCTTTCCTTTTAACAAGATTGTTGAGTGTTGAAGCACAACATTTGATTTCACAACTTCGAGCAAGAGTACAAAAAAAGGTTTTGTCATTACCCATTAAATATTTTGACAATACAAAATCCGGAGAGCTTGTTTCTAGAATAATGACAGATGTTGAAGGTGTGCGCAACTTAGTCGGGACAGGACTTGTCCAGCTTTTTGGCGGATCGTTGACAGCCGTAATCTCTTTGATATTATTGATAAACATAAGTCCGATGATGACACTTTACGTTCTGCTTCCTGTTACTATTTTCGGGATTGTTGCGCTTAAAGCATTTGGTTACATCAGGCCGATTTTCAGGAAACGAGGTGAAATAAACGCAGATGTTACCGGAAGACTTAACGAAACCCTAAATGGAATTAGAGTAATTAAAGGATTCAACGCGGAAGAGCAAGAAAATAAAGTGTTTGAGAAAGGTGTTGACCGTTTGTTCCAAAATGTAAAAAGCAGCCTTACCGCAACAGCTTTAATGACAAGTGCTTCAACATTTTTACTTGGGCTTGCATCAACCGGAATAATGGGTATCGGTGGGTGGATGATAATTAATAACAATCTTACTTACGGTGATTTTTTGGCTTTCACACTTTATCTCGGATTTATGATTGCACCGATTCTGCAGATGAGCAATATTGGCAGCCAACTAACAGACGCATTTGCCGGGCTTGACAGAACAGAAGAATTGATGAGCTTTGAACAGGAAAACGATCCGGAAAAAAGGCATGTAGTTTTAAACGGAATTAAAGGCGATGTAAAATTCGAAGATGTTTCATTCGCTTATGAAGAAGGTAAAAATGTTCTGCACGATATAAATTTTGAAGCCCCGAGCGGAAAGATGATCGCACTTGTCGGAAGTTCAGGCTCCGGCAAAACAACAATAGCTAGTTTGGCAGCATCTTTCTTAACCCCGGGAAAAGGCAAAGTAACAATCGATGGAATTGATATCGCAACTGTTGATTTAAATAGTTACAGAAAAAATCTGGGTGTAGTTCTGCAGGATGATTTTCTTTACGACGGCACGATCCGTGAGAACATTTTATTCCCGAGGCCCGACGCAACAGAAGAAGAATTACAGACTGCAGTAAAAGCAGCTTACGTGGATGAATTCACTGATAGATTTGAAGACGGACTCGAAACAGTAATCGGCGAAAGAGGTGTTAAACTTTCCGGCGGACAAAAACAGCGTATAACAATTGCGCGTGCTATACTCGCGAATCCCAAAATAATTGTACTTGATGAAGCAACATCAAACCTTGATACGGAAAGTGAAACTATGATTCAAAAAAGTTTGAATGAATTAATGAAAGGCAGAACTACTTTTGTAATTGCACACAGGTTGAGCACAATCAAAAAAGCTGATCAAATTTTAGTAATAGAAAAAGGGAAAATTGCCGAGCAAGGTACACACGATGAACTGATTGCTAAACAAGGCAGGTACTTTGATCTTTATACTTATCAAGCGAGAATATAGATAAATTCGTTGGATGACATTATTTATTTTATATTGATTATTGATGTTGTCCAAAGAATAGACTAAATATGACGGAATAATTTTAACGCTTGAGATATTTATATAATTAATCAGCAATTGGTAAAAAAGATAAACTTATTGTTATCCAATTTATAGACATGTGCAAAATTAATGGATACTTAAAGCCAAAAGAGACTCTTGTATATCCATAAATTATGGCACTAAACAATTGAGGAATTGTTAGAATCGGAAGTAAAAGAACATTGATAAAAGTAATTTCGTATTTGCTTATATGTATCCATGCAAAAATGATACAAGAAAGATAAAAAATGCTTCGGAAGTGGGTATCCCAAAACAAGGTTAGCTTTTCTTTTACTTTTGAAATGTTGAAGATCGCAAACAGAATAATTCCCATAAAAGAGGAAATAAGAAGCCTTGTTATAAAACTTTCATCTATTAACGAAATCTTTGTATGGAAAATAACTTTTGTCAGAAAATAATACGTGAAAACACTTGATGAAAGCCCTAGATAAAGGGGTTTGAACTTTAGCGAAAGTCTAAATCCAACCTCTTCTGCAAGCGGCAAAATAACTCCACCAACTAATAGCAACATTAATGGGGTAAACCGCCCCGACATCTTAACACTTTGTACATTCTCAGGATCATATATTAATGCAAAAAAAAGGACAACGGGAATAAGGAAAATAAGTTTTAACAGATAAAGTCCAATTGTATCATAAATTTTAACTCTTACTGATTTTTTGGTATCGATTTTATTCTTAGGTTTTTTTATGAAATTAAGAATGTCCTTAAATAAGGTTAAATAGTATTTACATCTAACTAAAGGGTAGTTCATATCTTTTCTTTTTCACACAAGACGAATAAAGTTTGTCTTTGTTACAGTTAGAACTAATAAATATTTTGGTAATAGAAAAAGGAAGAATTGCCGAGCAAGGTACACAGCATGAACTTATCGCAAAGCAAGCCCGTTACTTTGATATTTATACTTATCAAGCAAGGATTTAGGTAATATATGAAAAACAAAAGAACAACTAAAAAATAAACTCACTACCTAACCAATCAAAAATTAAAGCGTCTCAAGGCATTGCAAAACTACAATACTTCCCCAAAGTAGTATCTGCAAAACACTAACTAATGCAGTAATTTTTAAGAATTAACACAAATAAAATTTTGGGGATAATTATTTATTTGTTATAAAAGGGAAAAATGATGAAAATAAAGGCAGTTTTCTTAGTTACAATAACCGTTTTATTATTATTTGTTTTTAACTCATGTAGTGAAGAAGATGAAATTATAACTCCAACTATTCCCGAGCCAGGGGTTGAAGTAGTTTACCTTCCGGTAGTTGTTCATGTAATTCATAACGGCGAAACTGTCGGCGAAGGCCCAAACCTATCAACAGAACGTATAATTAGGCAAATAGAAATTCTCAATGAAGACTTTAGGAGGAAGCAAGGAACAAAAGGCTATAATAACCACCCTAGCGGTGGAGACTCTAAAATAGAATTTGTATTAGCAAAACAAAATCCAGGCGGGGAGCTCACTGATGGCATAAATAGAATAAATGCTTCTTTATTGCAAGTACCGGATTTAGGTTATAGCCAGAATCACTTTGCTCAATATGACTATTGGGATCCAAGCGCTTATATAAATATTTGGACTACACCCTTACCCTTTTCCTCCGAATGCCTTGCTTTAGGTAGTGCTACAGGACCGGATACAGACCTTCCGGGAACTGAATTTTTGTTACTGCCAGGCCCGGAAGACCCTGAAGGTATTTTAATCAATTGGATTCATTTTGGCGAATCAGATATTGATTGCCATGCAAGATTTGGCAGAACTTTAACACATGAAATGGGACATTACTTAGGCTTGCTGCATACTTGGGGTGGTAAGGATTGTGAATTTAATGATTATTGTGATGATACCCCCGCAGTTGATAAAGAAGTCTTTGGTAGAGAAGCTTTTATAGGTTGCAACGGAGATACTGTTATGATTGGGAATTACATGAATTACACAGAAGATGAAGTAATGAATATTTTTACTAAAGATCAAATTGACAGAATGCATTACGTACTAAAAAACCATAGTGGTCGTAATGCATTGCTAAGCAGTATCGGACTTAAAAGCCCTTAAAAACAAAAGTTATTAAGTATTTCTTAATTCAATAACTGTAATCTCCGGCGGCATTCCTACCCTGCCGGGGAATGCTATAAACCCAATGCCCGTATTAACATATAGTTTCTGGTCAGCTTCGCTGTAAAGGCCTCCCCACCTTTTATACCGCAAACTGACTGGGCTCCACCTGAAACCGGGAATTTCAACTCCAAACTGCGCACCGTGTGTGTGGCCTGAAAGGGTTAAATCGATGTCAGTTTTGCCAAGTACCTGTTCATCCCAATGAGTTGGGTCGTGGCTCATTAATATTTTGAATGAATCTTTATTTGTATTTTCCAAGGCTTTATTCAAATCACCATACTGCGGGAAAGGTTTTAATCCCCAGTTTTCAACTCCCAACAATTCTATTTCTTCATCTTTAATTTTTATTTTACGGGACTGATTCATAAGCAAATCAAAACCAATTTCTTTTTTTAGCGATTTCAATTTTTCTAAGTTTTCAATCTTTTCGTTTTCAGAGTTCCATCTAACATAATCGCCATAATCATGATTACCAAGCACAGAATATTTACCGAATTTCGCTTCTAGGCCTGAAAGAATATTCACGAAAGGATCTACTTCAGTTGCAACATTATTAACAAAATCACCTGTAAATAAAACCACATCAGGCTTCTGTTCATTTATAACTTCAACTGCCTCACTAATTTGGTTTTCGTTTCCTATAAAACTTCCAAGGTGAAAATCAGAAATTTGTATGACTTTAAATCCATTAAACACAGCAGGCAAGTTTTTAAAAGTCAGAATATGTTTTCTCACAGTATAATTAAAACGGCCCCATTTAATTCCGTAAGCAATAGAGAGAAACGGGACTCCGGCTACTATAATTCCTGCTTTTGCAAGAAACTGTTTCCGGCTAATCGGTTCGCCTTTCAATTCGGCATTTTCTTTTTTAACAAATATTTTCTTGAAAAGGATTATTAAATCGTCGACTAGATTGAAAACTATAAATACTAGCTTCGGCAAATAGAAGAGTACAAAATAGCCGCTGAAAAAATGAAAATAAGAAAGATAGTTTGCATGATCAAAATTTGTTCTGTAAATGAAAAATAGAATTAAACCTGAAATTAGAATGACAGGCACAAGCCAGAAAACATAAAATAGTATCTTTTTAGATTTTATTTTATTGATTAAAATTTTTCTTAAGCCGCTATATGCATAGAGGTCTACAAGAAATATTATAGTGCTAAAAATTATTACAAACATGTAAGGGAAACTTCTCATAAAACTTCTTTTTATTTACATGACGAACAAAAACGAATGGTGTTTCATTAATCATCAAAATTTTTTCTGTTAAACACCGGCTTAGAAAAATGGTTCGAAAAAATCAATTCTTTGGGTATAAATGATAATTTAAAGAAGTTAGTTGTTTGTTTTGCAAAAACTAGTTTGAAACCGGTAAAACTATTTCAACTTGGGTTCCTTTTGAAATTTCACTGGTAATCTCAAATTTGCCATTGAAAATACTGACTATATTTTTCGTTAAAGCCAATCCCATTCCTGTACCTTGCTGCTCATAAATATTTCTGTCGAATTGCATGAACCCACCTATCTCTGAAATTTGTTTTTCATTCATTCCTCTTCCATTATCAATAAATGTCAATCCATAATAGTTTCCATCTTCAACGCCTGAAATGATCACCTCTGTTCCCGGTTCTGAGTAATCAAAACAATTGGATGTAATCTGTTCAATAATTATTTTCAAATAATTTGCATGTATTTTTAGATGGGCGGATTCAATTAATAATATAAGGTCTTTCTCACGCGGAGCGGTGCTTAATTTTTCTAGAATAAAATTTCTAACTAATTCATCATTGATTGTTGTTATTTGATCTTTGAGTTGTTCAATTGTTTTTGAATTGCTATTCAAAAATTGCAAGTGAGCAAAAAGAAGATAATTCTCAATTGATTTATTGAGTCTTTGTGCATTTTCAAGAATCATTGTTGACATTTCTGATACTTCCCTTATGTCAATATTTTGAACATCGTTACTCAAAACTTCTGCAAAACCTATTATTCCGTAAAGGGGAGTTCTTAGTTCATGAGGCATTGACATTGTTATATTGGTTCTCAGTTCATCAAGTTTTTTGCTGGTTAAATCTTTTGCAAGCTCAAGTTTATCAAGCCTTGTCTTTATGGATTTTTTTAGTTCATCTATTGTAAAAGGTTTGTTTAAGTAATCATCAGCCCCAAGGTTCATTCCTTCCCTGATATCCTCTTTTTCACTTCTGGCAGTTAAAAGAATTATTGGGATTGTACTTGTTGATTTGTTGTTTCTCAATTCAGTAATAACTCCAAAGCCGTCTAGTTCAGGCATATTTACATCAGAGATAATTAAATCAGGTATGTTTTCTTTCGCAGAATTTACTCCTTCAACACCATCACTGGCAGATAAAACATCGTGTCCTTCAAATTCAAGAATTTGTTTGATTGTATTACGAATGTCTGCTTCGTCTTCAATTACAAGTATTTTTGCCATTAATGCCTCATGCCTTAATTAACGGTAGTTTAACAAAAATCGTTGTCCCTTTTTCTACTTCACTTTCAAGTTTCAAAGTACCTCCGTGCAGTTCAACAAGATCTTTAATGATAGCCATGCCTAGCCCTGTACCAGAAATTTTACCAACATTTTTGGCTCTGTAAAATGGTTCGAATATTTTTTCTTTAGCCTCTTCCGGTATGCCTATTCCGCGATCCCGAATGGTAAACATTATTTTATCTTCTCTACATTCTGCTTCAAAAATTACTTCAGATTTAGCCGGTGAATATTTTATTGCGTTTGAAATTAAGTTGTCCAAAATCTGTCTTATCAATTTCGGATCAACTAAAGCATCTTTAGCAAGATTCTTTTCCCTAAATTTTAGAGTGTGTTTAGTTTTCTTCAGAGTTCCAATTTCAAACTGTTCAACCGTATCCCGGCATAAACGTTTTAAATCGACTTTAAACCTTTTCATTTCCATTTTCTTAGCTTCTGTTTTGCCAAGAGATAATACATCGTTTAGAAGTTGGGTCATGTGTTTTACATTATCACGAATTCGATCAAGGTTTTTAGTCCTTTGTTCTTCATTAAGTTTGTCATAGTAATTTCCAATTATCTCTGCAGAAGACATAATAGAAGTAAGTGGAGTTCTAAACTCATGAGAAGTCATTGAAATAAAACGAGACTTAAGTTCATTTAATTCGCGCTCTTTTTCCAAAGACTTTTTAATTTCTTCTTCTGCTTTCTTTCTCTCGTTAATGTCGGTATAGAAATTCAAAGTAGCAGAATTACCATGCCATTCAATTAATTCAGCACTTACTTCTGTAATTACGGTGTTGCCGTTTTTGTGAATAAGTCTCAATTCATAAAAATTCATAACTTCTTCACCCTTCATTCTTTTCATATGGTTAATCTCTCCCATTTTTCTATCATCAGGGTGAATAAATTCAGCAAATTTTTTCGAGGTTAATTCATCAAAAGTGTAGCCCATTATTTCCACAACCCGGGGATTAGCATATTTAACAAATCCATTTTGACCAACGATTATTCCATCATTTGAATTCTCTACCACAAGTTTGTAATGCTGCTCACTAATCTTTAGATTTTTCTCAGCAACTCTTCTGGTTGAAGTTTCCATTGCTAAGGAAATCATTGTTGCAATAGAATTAATAAAATCTTCTTCTTCTAAAATGAATTCTCTATTGTTGCCTACATGTTCTAAACATATTGTACCAATTATTTTCCCTTTAAACCACACAGGAGAATCTATTATTGAAGTTATTTTGTTGGTTTGCAAATAGTTTTCAAGTAATTCTTTTTTATTGTTTGTTTCTTCATAGTTTGAAATTAATGTTTTGTTCAGTGCAGATATATTTTCAGTAGATTTGATTTTTTCAAAAACTTTTGAAAATATTACGGGTAGTTTAATTCCCTTTGCATCTTTATCAATTGAATCTTTGCTTCTACTGTATAATGTTTCACAAACGAGTGTTTTTTTCTGTTTGCCGAGTTTCCAAAAACCGACTCTTTCAATGTCAATTGTTTTTGCAGTTGTTTCAAGAATTTTAGGCAATGCTTGATCAAAATTACTTATGTCCATTTTTGCAAGATCAATCAGAACATTACGATTCTTTAAAACAATTTCAATCCGTTTTTTCTCCGCATCTTCGTTACGCTTCTTTTCAATGGCAAATGCTACTTGTTCAGATATATAAATAAGCAATTGTTTTTCTTCTTCGCCGTAAGCATCTTCATTATGATAATCCTGAACAGCCATTACACCGAGAGTCTGTTTATTTATTTTTAATGGTATACCAAGCCACACTGCCGTTACATGTCCGCTTTGTACAACTTCATCTTTTAAAATAAGTTCTTTAAGAATTCTGAAGTTAGAAAGTAACGGTTCACCGGTTCTTAAAATATATTCAGTAAGCCCTTTTCTGTTTTTTCGTTGTTTGGTTGATCTATCATATTCATCAACTCGGTATGGGAAACTGACTATTTCTGTCTTGGGATTATATAGGGCTATATAGAAATTCTTGGCTGACATCAACCCTTCAACAATAGAGTGGATTTCCGAAAACAAAGATTTAAGATCAGGACTTTTATGAATTGCTTGAGAGATTAAATACATTGCATCCTGCACACGTTCAACTCTTTCACGAACAGCAATTACTTCATGAAGACTTTTATTAGTATTTTCGAGCTCGGAAGTTCTAGCTTTAATTTTATTCTCTAGGTTTCTATTTAAGTTAACTATTTCCTCTTTAGCCAGTTTGTAATCTGTTATGTCGCGTGCTATAACTACAACCCTATGAGGCTTACTATCCTCGTTAAGAATTACGTTGCCGCGATATTCAAGATACCTGATTGTTCCGTCTGGTAATATAAGTCTGCATTCCCCGGATTGGTTTTCCTTGCTAACTAAAGCCTTTGTGAAACTTCTTTTTACTTTTTCTCTATCTTCAGGATGAATGCCCTTAAATAAATTTTCTTCTTCACTTAACGGTTCGTTTTCGAAGTGTTTTTCATAGGAATTACTTGCATAAATTCTGTTGCCGCGTGAATCCAAAATTAAGATTATGTCACTTGCACCGGAAGTAATAATATTAAAAAGTATTTCATTATTTCGCAGTTTCTCTTCTGCCTCTTTTCTAACTGTAATATCGCTCATTACACCTGACATTCTTACTGCAACACTTTCATCGTTTCTTACAGCTATTCCCCTAGCCCTAAACCATCCGTAATTATTATCCTTTTTTAAAAGTCTAAATTCAGTATCAAAAACCCCTCCATTTTCCACGAAATCGTTTATTGTATTTTGAGTAATAATTTTATCATTAGGGTGTAGTCTATCTACGAATGAAGACATATTATTTTCGATTTCTTCATTGTTGTAACCGAGCATGCTCTTCCATTGCGGAGATAAATAAACTTCGTTTTTAACTATATCCCAATCCCAAATTCCGTCTGTCGATCCTTTAACGGCAAGTTCGTACCTTTCTTGAGATGCTATTAACCTTCGTTCTGCAATTTCCTTTTCATGGATATGCTTTTCCAATGCCTTTTGGTGATTGGTGAGATCATCAACACGCCACTTGTAAAAAGTAAAAGCAATTGATAAAAGCGCTATTGTACTCAGAGAAATGAACCACCATGTCCTCCAGTAAGGCGGTGAAATAGTAAAATCGAATGCAAAACCTTCTTCGTTCCATAAGCCGTCATTATTGGATGCTTTAACAATAAAAGTATAATCACCGGGATCAAGATTAGTATAGGTTGCGAAACGTTTAGTCCCTGCATTGTTCCAATCAATATCAACACCTTCCATTTTATACATGTACTGATTTTTAAGAGGATTAACAAAATCTAATGCCGAAAATTCTATTGTTATAAAATTTTGATTGAAGTTAAGATCAAAGTTTTCTGCCTTTTCAATTTTACTCAAATAGTAAGTTGATTTGTATTCTTTGGCCGGAGTATTAAACAAACTGAAATCTGTAATTACTATTGGAGGAGGGGTGTTATTTATTTTAATATTAAGAGGGTTAAAAACCGTTAATCCATTTATTCCTCCAAAATATAATTTACCGCTCTTACCTTTATGGTACGCACCAACGTTGAATACATTGCTTTGCAAACCATCGTGAATATTATAATTTCTGTAATTTTTTTTATCCAGATCAAAACAAGATATTCCTTTATTTGTTGACAACCATATTTTACCTTTATCATCAACTACTATACCGTAAACAAAATTATTTGTTAAGCCATCACTTTCGGTATATGATTCAATAGATTTAGTTTCCGGATCAAAAATAAAGAAACCAACATTAGTGCCTATTAAAATTAATTTTTCATGTATTGCAAGTGAGTAGACAGTTACATTTATTGACTGTTGATTTTGAATAATATTAGAATAGTTTTTAATGTCTTCTGTTTCTGGATTGATTTTAGATATTCCGTTAACGGTTCCCGCCCAAATATTACCAACTGAATCTTTAGCTAGAGAGTAAACCTCATCTCCACTTAACGAATTGATATTTTTAGGATCACTTTTGAAATGCTCAAATTTTTGAGTTTCAATATTAAGTTTATTTAAGCCATTTCTGTACGTACCAATCCATATGTTACCAAAATTATCTTCCAAAATTGATAAAATTAGATTACCGCTTAAACTGGAGTTATCATCCGGATCATGTAAATAATTGGTGAATATTTCCTTGTCTGCATCAAATTTGTTTAAACCATCAGCAGTTCCTAACCAAATATTTCCTCTTCTGTCCTGAATAATTGAAAATACGTCATCTCCTAAAATCGAGTTTCTAGAATTATCTGAATTTTTATAAAAACTAAATTTTCCTGTTTCAAAATCAATTTTATTCAATCCACCTTCATTAGTCCCTATCCAAATATTTTGCTTATCATCTTCATAAACACTACGCACATTTTTATCATTCAATGAATTTGGATTAAACGGAATAGAAGTAATATGCACAAAAGGTTCAATATTTAGATTAAATTTGTTTATACCCCCGCCGCGTGTTCCTATCCAAATATTACCTGATTTATCATGAATTATGCTTCTAATATCATTATTGGCGATACTATTCGGTTTGGTTAAAGAGTGTTTATAAACAACAAATTGATCCGTTTCTTTATTAAACAAATTTAATCCACCATTTAATGTTCCTATCCATAAATTGCCTGAATTATCCTCATAGATAGTGTTAATTATATTTGAACCAATACTTTCATTATCCTTGGGATTATTAAGAAAAGTCTTAAATGATTCTTTTGCTTTGTTAAATTGCATTAATCCGTTTTGAGTCCCGAGCCAAAGATTATCAGAGTTATCAAAATATAAGCATCGAATGCGATCTGTATTCAGTAGTGAATCTGTAGAAGAATTGTTAAAGTGTACTTTTTCAATGCCATTTGAAGGAGTAAATTTATTCAGACCTGTTTCAGTAGCTATCCAAATTGTACCATCTCCATCTTCAGCTAATCCCCAAATTCTATCGTGGTATAAATTACTGTTTGAAGAATTAAAATATCTAAATGTTTCAGAATTATAATTGTAAATAAATAATCCGTCCTCGCCAGTACCTATCCATAATTCTTCTTTTTGAGATTCCATGATAAAAGAAATTCGTTGGCTACCAAGATTATTTGAGTCAGAAATTTCGCTGTAATAACGAACAAAACTTCCTGTCGATCTGTCAAATCTGTTTAACCCGCCTCCCCATGTGCCAACCCACAAGTTATCCTTTGAATCAGAATAGATTATACTTATGCTACTATACGAAAGTGAAGTGGAATCATTCGGATCATGAAAGTATTTTTTAAAGTCGTAACCATCATATTTATTTAGTCCGTCCTGAGTAGCAAACCATAAATAGCCCTGTTTATCTTGGGCTATCGAATAAACACTACTGTGCGATAAACCTTGAAGAACTGAGATTTTGTCAAAAAGGACCTTTTGTTCTTTAGCATAAATATTGAATAATAAAAAGTTTAATAAAATGATTGCCGAGATGCATTTATTTTTTATGTTCATATTAAACTTTGTAATTGGATATAAAAACTAAAGGAGAAATCAGATTAACTTAATATAGTTAAAAATTGTTCATAAACTAAAAAATCTATCTCTCTTCTTTGATTATTGAACTATATTTTGTCCCGCCAAAGCGAACAACTGATCTTCCAGGGTATTAAAATAAAATTCTGCATATAATTCTTTAATTAGTGAATCTCGGTGTGCAAAAACAGCTATTTTATGTAATTCCAAATTTTATGTTATAACTCTATGGCAGTTTCTAATTTATAAAAAAATAGATTCCCGATGAATGACTACCGGCATTAAAATTTACTTTGTAACTTCCAGTGGAGATTTGCTTTTTCAAAATCGTTTCTATTTTCTTTCCCAAAATGTTACAAATAATAATTGATACAAACTTCTGCTCAAATGTGATTAATATTCAACCATTTTCAATCAGTTTTTTGTAAATTTCAATTAATTCTTTTCATCGATATAGTTTAGCTCAACAATGTATTATCAGATAGATTTCTTACATTTAACAGGAGCTAAGAATGTCAAATAATGACCAACCAACAGAAACAGTTTTACAACTGAAGGGTAACAATCAAACTCCATCTTATGTAAGGTGCGGAACAAACAAATCATTATTATTCGGTGGAAACCAACCTTATACTTTAACTGCCAGAATGATTTTTCAAAATCTGAATGGCGGAGGAATGATAATGAGTAAACTTATTAGCACAAGGTGGGATGGATCGGGAACACCCCGAGGTTACAGTATGTTGCCTATGGGCGGAGCTTTCTTAAGATCCTATCGTTCAGGCCCTCCTTACGACTGTGACGCCAAAGATGTTCTAGTCGCTAACAAATGGCTGCAAATTGTAACTACCTTTGACGGATCAACTTTAACTTTGTATGTTGATAACAAACAAGTTGCTCAAGCGCTTTGCTTTAAAGCCATCCAGCCTGCCGGTGAAGCTGAGTTTTTAATTGGTACTTGTTACCGCGGAAGCATTGACGTTACGGGAACAATGCCGGGCGGATGGCTGATAGACTTTATGGGAGTTCTTGAAGGTTGTATCCCGCCTGATGAGATTCCCCAACTAGCAAATCTTCGGACTGCAAATTTGGATAATCCGCAATTGGCTTTTTGGGATTTTACTACTGGGACTGCTAAAGATTTGTCCGGCAATGGAAACGACGGCACATTAATGGGAACAGCAAAATTTGTTCAAGTTTAGTATTCTATTTTTTGGAGAAGGACAATTGTCCTTCTCTATTAATAATCTACTTCACCAAAATCATCTTTTTAGTTATCACTTTTTTAGCAGTTTCAAGTTTATAAAAATAAATTCCGGACGATTGATTATCGGCATTAAAGTTTACTTCGTAACTCCCCGCGGACAATTGTTTTTTCAAAATCGTTTCAATTTTCTTTCCTAAAATGTTATAAACACCAATTGATACAAACGTCTGCTCAGGCACGGCAAATTTAATGGTTGTTTCAGGGTTAAAAGGATTCGGGTAATTCTGTTCCAAAATATATTCGGACGGAATTTCTGTAGCGGCTTCAGTTGCAGTGATTTCAGAGTTATACTCAAAAACACAATTTACATGCGCTTGCCATTTCGGTACGGTTTCAAGATTTTGATTGAAGTGCTCAATTATTCCGAATGCTCCCCATTGAGAATAAGATTCAGCTAAAACAAATGAAGCAAATATTCCTCCCCCACTGTTGTACCAGTGGTCAAAATACTCACAATACAAATCTTGCATTCTCTCGTGTCGGTTAGCTTCGTGAATTAAATCTATCAATTTTTGATTATCGCGATATGAAAGAGTAGTTAAATGCTGGCCTCCTTCGTATGCAATCATTTCAACATTATACTGTTGCGTAATATTAGCATATTGATCAATATAACTAAGCGCTTCTTCCCTCATGTTTGCTTCAACGCTATCAACAAACGCATCAATAGTTATGTTGTCGAGCATTCCTAAATCAACTATTCTATCCGGGATTTCTCCGCCGAAATAAGGCGCAATCGCAAAAACATCAACTGTAACATCATTCGGATTTATGGTTTGGTTCGATAAAGATTCCAGCATAGTTGAACCCGTCCATGGGTTTGCTGCATGCGAAGCCAATACTTTCACTAACCTGTTTTTATCAAAAATCGATTCAAAAACTTCAAAGATTTCTATTGATCTGTAAACAGTGTAAAGCAGAGCCGCTTCGTAATCATTATCGGATAGCCCAAGTTCTTTGCCCTGTTCTGAACAATAAGAATAAGCTTTATAAAAAGGCCAAGCCGTGTTCCACGTTTCGTTTGAATATTCAACGTAAACTTTCAAACCGGGGTTAAGTCTTTGTTTTAAAAGTTCTGCCAAACTTTGAATGAAATTATCATCAGCAAGGTGAGGTATATTTATCCAGGCGTCTTTGTTTGCGGCATTGCAGATATCCGCAATGTGCTCAAAAGATAAACTGCCTAAAGCATCATCTGTTTGAGTGTAGTACTCATCGGTTGCTCTGTCTTCCCACAAAGATAATTCTGTTTCGCTTGTTGATGTCGCCGGCATAAAACGGACCACTTGAAAATTTTCCAGCAATTCTAAAAATCTTGGGTGAAAGGGTTGCGTTTCATAAGTAGTCTCAAAACCCGGCATAATTACTTTAATATTTCTGATCGGATCATTTACATCTGATTCTGTGATGGTTAAATGAATTCCTTCGCCGGAGGGTGTAACATCAAAAGCATAAGTGCCTGCTTGGTCGTACTCAACTGTTTCAGTATCAAAATCTAATCTTATTTCTCCTGTGCCTTCAAATTTTATTGTGTAAATTCCTGAAGGATACAAACCCGGGATTTCGCGCAGCAATAAGGTGTGAACTCTATACTGCTGGTTGTTAACAGTAAAAGGAACGTGAGTCGGGTAACCGTCGGGGCGAGAAGGTATGTCAATATTTTCCACTCCCCAGTTTTGTCCGGCAACATCTTGTACAATCCACGGACGGCATTGCTTCATCGCGTCAACAAACACCCACTGAGTTGACCAGTCTTTTACAAAAGCCAAATTAACGCCAACCGGCCTTTGAATTTGAGAAGTGATAACAGTGATATTTACGAGAATAAAAAAAAGTAGCTTTCTTTTCATCCAACCTCACATAGCAACTAAACCAATAAAACAAATCAACGTTACAATTACTGTGATTTAAATAGCCTATTGATGCTTGACATTATTATCGAAAGGAAGGATTAAAAATGAAGTGAGTCGAAGATTGTTTAATGGTTTATTTACATACCCAACAACACAATAGCAACAATCCCGGTTAACAAAGCAAGTTTGCCGTAGAAATTTACGTTCTCATTCCAGATAATCCAGGCTGCTATTGATGTTGCCAGTATTACACCGATATTCACTGTCGGGTAAACAATAATTGCAGGAAGCACAGCCAATGCACCTAGCAAGAAAAAGGAGCTGAACATATTTGGTATTCCTAATAATCCGCCGCGCAAAATACTCCCTCTTTCAATCTTTATTTTTTTGAAAATTATTACTGCAACAGTGTAAATAAATGCGAAAGAGAAAATCATAAAAAGGAAAAAAGGTTCCTCAGCGTTTCCCTGCTCGTGCTGAAAAACTTTCAGCGCAAAATCGTTTATCCCGATACCGATTAAAACAATAAACAGAAATAAATAATCTTTTGCGTGAAGGCTTCCGCTGTCGATTGTTTTGAGTGAAAGGTAGAAAAATATGATTGTAATTATCGCAAGTAGAATTCCGATTATCTGCCATCCGGAAGGAATTTCATTATAAATAAAAATTGAAAACACAACCGGCACAATAACGGACAAACGAGAACTCACAGTTGCAAGCGCAGTTCCGGCTGCTTCAACAGCTTTTGCAAACGCAAAAAAAGAAAACACAAACATTGCTCCGAGTCCGGCACCAAAAAGAAAAGTGAAAAAAGAATAGTACTCGGTGCTATTTAAATAAAAATTGATCCCGCTGATAATTGAAGCAATGAAATAATTTCCTGCTAAAAGTAAAAGGGGATCGCCTTTTTTTTCGCTGTTGTGTTTTAGGATTAATGCGATACTCGAAGAGCAAACAATAGTTAGAATTACCGAAATCATATTCAAAAATAATCATTGAAAAATTTATACCCTAACTCAAAAAAAACATTTTACGGGATAGACCGTCTTAAATTATTAACTTTTTGAATGGACGAAATTATGAAAAACCTTTTTGCTCTTTTATCATTTATTCTATTTATCAATTGCTCACCTTCTGAAAAACTTGAATCACAAAATTTTTCAGAATCAATAAAGCAAGAAGACCTAAAAAAATATCTTACTTACCTAGCATCCGACGAACTTGGCGGACGTGAGCCAGGTGAAGAAGGTATTGAGTTAGCAGCAGAATACATTAAAGAAAAATATATTAGCTTAGGATTAAGGCCGATAATGGATGATGGAAATTCATACTTTCAAGAATTCACTATGCACGAAAAAGGCAGACGTAAACCATTTACAAAACCTATGTTTTTATACGATGAAGATGACAGGGAAAGGCACGATTACGGATACATCAACACGTCAAATGTTATTGGAATGATAGAAGGCACAACTTACAAAAATGAATATATAGTTATCTCTGCTCATTATGATCATCTAGGATCAAGAGGAAGTAAAATTTTTTACGGTGCAGACGATAATGGCTCAGGAGTATCTGCCCTGATTGAAATTGCAGAAGCATTCAGTATTGCCGCAAAAAAAGAAATGCAACCAAAAAGAAATATAGTTTTTGTCTGTTTCTCAGCTGAAGAAAAAGGGCTTATCGGTTCAAGGTATTTTGTTGAAAATGCACCGATACCAATAAAACATGTAGTTGCAAACTTAAATATTGATATGATCGGTAGAAACGACAACAATTCAGTTCATGTAATTGGCTCATCAATTGAAACTTCCGAACTGGATGATATTATTAAAGAAGCCAACAGAAAATCCGTAAGGCTGCACTTAGATTATTCAATGGATAGCGGACAAACACCTTCAAGTATTTTTATGCGGTCAGATCAGTACAATTTTGCGAAGTACGGAGTTCCGGCTGTGTTTTTTTACGGCGGGCACCATAGCGATTACCACAAAACTTCAGACACTATCGATAAAATAAAATTCGAAATTCTTCAGAAAAGATCGAAGCTCATTTTCCACACAGCTTGGGAGTTAGCAACTATGGATAATCGGATTGATAGTGAAGTCAATTAAAAAAATACAGTTTTAATTCTAAACAAAATTCCTTTACTTTCCGATTATAATGAAAGATTTTTAAGAAATTATTATGACGATAGAAGAAAAAGCAAAATGGTTTGATGCTGCATTGCGCTTCGGATTGGAAGGAACAATTCAACTTGTTATGAAATCAAAACAAGGAAGCGAAGCCAAATGGGCAATTGTTGATACCTCAAACGGAAGTGTTCTAAATTCAAATTTAGAATGGGAAGTTGAACCACCGGTAAACCAAAGGGACGAAAGTTTTTTGATCAGAGCGAGATTCTCTTTTGATGATGCTCTCGCGATGTGGCAGCAATTCAAAATGTTTGCCGAATAATCCAACCGGAATTAATCTGTATTTTTTCATTCTTTGAATTATTACTTTAGTGCTTTCAAATTAATTATACGGAGAACTCATGAAAAGAATTTTAACGGTTTTGTTAAATGTTGTATTCATTTTTATTATTGGTTGTAAACCATCTGTTCAAGAAAAAGGTGATCCGGAATACATAAAAGAAATTAATGATTGGGCTGATCAGCGTGCAGCAAATTTAAAGAAAGAAAATGGCTGGTTAAATCTTGAGGGATTATTCTGGTTGAAAGAAGGTAAAAGCACATTCGGAACTGATCCTACTAACGATGTGGTTTTTCCTTCAGGCGAAAAATTTATGGGAAAATATATAAGGACTGGGGATGATGTTAGTATCGAAATTGCTGATGATGTTGAAATATTAATTGACAGCCAAATTGTTAAAACAGCACAAGTCGGGAAAGATGTAGATTCAATTACAAATGTTTTTGACTATGGATCTTTGAGATGGTTTGTAATAAAAAGATCGTATAAAATAGGAATACGTTTACGCAATCTTAATTCTGAAGCTGTCAAAAACTTTACCGGAATTGATAGATACCCCATTAATGAAGATTGGAAAATTGAAGCAGAATATATTGAATATGATGAACCAAAACCAATTTCAATTCCAAACATTATTGGTCAATCAAACGATGATGTTACTCCGGGCGAATTGAGATTCAAAGTTGATGGCAAAGAATACAAGTTGAATCCACTTGATACAGGTGAAAGATTTTGGCTGATTTTTGCTGATATGACAAACGGCGAAAAAACTTATGGAGCAGGAAGATTCTTAGTTGTAAATAAACCCGATGAAAACGGAAAAGTTTATATTGATTTTAATAAGTCGTACAATCCTCCTTGTGCATTTACAGCTTACGCTACTTGTCCATTGCCGCCAAAAGAAAATCAACTTCGTGTAGAAATTTTAGCCGGCGAAAAGAATTTCGGGCATCACTAATTTTTTTAAACGAGATTTTAAAGGGCGCTTTTCGGGCGCCTTTTTTCATTAATACCAAATGTGAAATTGAAGTACAAATGAGTTGTTCGTTAATTCTGGCTCTTCAATTACATATCTAAACTGCGGACGTAATTCAATAAAACTGTAAGGGAAGAATTCAAGGCCGGCAATAATTCGTGCGGTCTCGTCATCATCAGCATCTGTATTCGGATCAATCATATCATATCTTAATTCAGCTTCAAGCCCAACCATAATTTGGTAATTTGCTTTTACAAGCAAAAAGTTTGATTTCGTTCCATCTGCGATATAATCTTCAGCTATGTCATATTCCCCCATCAGGGTAAATGATTTGTAACCAATTCCGGCAAAACCTCCGAAAATTTTAGTTTCTTGCGGAATTGTAGCTTTAGCAGCAGAAGCACCGAACATAAAACCAACTCTTTTAATTCTTGGGGTGATTTCAAATCTTGCTGTGTAAGTTGGATCAGAACCGAAAATCCTAAAGTTTGTTGAAGGCCTGCCTACACTAAAAGTCAAATTCGAAATCCTGCTGAAATTCAATCCAAACTCTAGTCCGGTTTCTCTATAAAATGGATCATAAAATAATCCCCTTTTGCCATCAGAATTTAGAATTGCAAAATCTCCTCCTCTTGTATAAGCAGTGTGATCGTCAATTCTAATTCCGAAATTCGGTTGAAAAGAACCGACTTTTATGTAACTATCGTTTGGTAAAATTCTAGCAACTGCAAATCCTTCAAAAATTAAATTCACAAAATCATATTTCATTTGGGCTAATATTTTTTCCGACAGTTCAACACCGAGAAAAAAAGAGCCGCTCATTTCTTGAAAATCTGTTTTCCCGAGTTCTTGTGAATATAAATACTGCGTTCTGTAATCAAGGCCAAAGTAAATATTTTCTGCAATCTGCGGAGAAAGTTTAAAATCTTTTTCTCTCGGGGAAATCATACTTAGAATGTTTTTGCCAAAGTGAAATCCGTTTAAATTTCTGAGTGCGCCTCCGGTCGGATTCATATGGCAATCAATACATCTATCCTGCATTCTTAACGCAAATCTTGGTACTGCAAATGATTCTACCGCAACAAATAAAAAAATAGCCAAAAAGAATTTTACTTTAAGTTTCATTTCCGCCCTAAATTAAATTTATAAAAAAGCTGCTGTAGAATTTCCAGCAGCCTATTCAACCAGAGTAATAAAAAATTATTTAAGTAAAATCATTTTCTTGGTTTGTGAAAAAGAAGGAGTGGTTAAATTGTAAAAATAAAACCCACTCGAAATATTGCCGGCATCACTAAGTGCGTCAAAATTTACCGTATAAGAACCTGAAGGCAAAAATTGATTTACAAGCTCAGCCACCTGTTGTCCAAGATTGTTATAAATTCTTAATGAAACTTGTTCAGGATTTGTAATAGCAAAATTTATTGTTGTGGATGGATTAAAAGGATTCGGATAGTTTTGCTCAAGTTTATACTGTGATGGTAGTTCTGCTAAATCTTCCACATCTGTAACACCAGGCGGAACACTATTTGCATCGCCAGGATTGGAAACTAAGTTAGGATCACCAATTGAACCGCCAGCCCATGAACCATCCGGGTCTTGTAATTCAACACCATTTGGAACTCCATCGCCGTCTGCATCACCTTGCGCTAATTCCGGACCCCATTGTACATTTCCTTGTCCATCTAAAAAGCTTATTCCAACAAGAGAACCAAAACTGTTTCTCGGACCACCGCCAGCAGCACTAACATGGCAATTTGCACAAGAATTTACGGCACCATTTGGCAATTGTGCTACTCTAAAACTTCTTGACGTAAGAAATGTTGCAGTAGAAATTAGAAAAATTAAAAAAAGAGATGGTAAATATTTGCGGAACATAAATTCCCCCTAATATTTTGTTTTAATAGAAATGGATTTTGTCCCCTGTATAATAAACCCCCAATGGAAACTAAAGTGTCGTCTAAACAACAAAACCCTAATTGTTATAGTTTCGTTACACTTTAATTAAAGTAGCTTTAAAAGCTAATCACAAAAAAATAACACAAATTATCTGATTATCAAATACCAATTTTAATAACGTTGTAAGAATATTTATTTTTTGCGGTCCGGAAACTATAATCCATTAATTTTGTATTTTCAGTAACTGAATAATTTTTATTTGCAAAAGGATAGTTTATGCGCATAAGTATTGTTGCATTTTTATTGATCATATCTTTCAGTAATAATATTTTTTGTCAAGTTGGTGAAAGCCCGATTAAAGTATTCGGATATTTTCAAACTACTTTTTCGCATACGCAACAGCAAGCCAACAAATCTGAAACAACCTCTTTCAACGTTCAACAACTTAATATTATGTTTCAGAAAGATATTGCGAAAAAATGGACTGCATTTACAAACCTAGAATTTATAAATACATTTTCGGACAGTAAGCTATGGGGTGATTTTAATCTTGATGAAGTTTGGATTAGATACAGACATGATGCGAGATTTAATGTTAAGCTTGGATTACAAATTCCAATCTTTAATAACTTTAATGAAATTAATAACCGAACCCCATTAATGCCATACATAATTAGGCCAATAGCTTATGAAACTTCTTTTGGAGAATTTATTGAACTTGAAGAATTCGTTCCTCAACGGACTTTTGCACAAATCTATGGCCATTTTAC